>JAYRNY010001145.1:0-3844 GCA_041911975.1 bacterium
CCAGGCTTTTCTGCACTTTCTTCGCCAGCTTTTGATCGAACATGCGGATAATGATCTTTATGTCTGGATTGTACTCGCGAGCTGTCAATGCGGTTTCCAGATTGACCATGTCGTCATTGGTAACGCAGATGACGGCTTTCGCCTTTGGTAAATTGGCGTTTTCCAAAAGCCTTGTGTCCCGCGCATCTCCAAAGAGCACAGGGATGTCGCTTCCGGCAATCTCGTGGGCAAAGCGTGAATCCTTGTTGGCTTCAATCACCACCATCATTTCGTCGAATTGCTTGAGGTGCTGAACGACCCTGACGCCGACATTTCCAAGACCGCAGACAATGACGTGATTTTCGAAATTCTGAGCCAGCATTTTTTGCCACTCCGTTGAGTATCGTTTTCGTTGCATCAAGATGTTGCCGAGATGAACGACACCTTCGGCGATTACCAAAAGACCGAGCAATGGCAGAAAGAAGAAAAGGGGAGCGATTCTCCAGTCGTCCTGGTAGTTGAGCGGAGTTTCGAAAAACATCATCAACCAGGTGCAATACGCCGACTGAATCCAGGACATGCTGTGTTGGTGCGGCAAATCTTCCTTTGGATAATAGAGGAAAAGGAGCGTATTGGAGATCGCAAAGGTGGTCACCAGCAGGTAGAAAAATCCATGAAACTCCTTCCACAGAACCCGTAAGAACAGCACAAAGCGCTTCGCCTTCTTTTTCAGCTCAGAGGTGGGAACTGTTGATGACACTGATTTTTGGAACTTTCGCGCTGAATTCACGTCAGGAGTGCTATGAGTATAGCTGACGCCCTCGATAAATTAGTCCATTTTAATAGTCTCACAGGATTCTAACCAAAACCGGAACAGGTTTGAAACTTTACACATGTAAAGTAGACAGCGTGTTATCATTTTTCAGCTCTTAACTGGTGCAATACATGCAAGTCACCCCTGCCAGTTTTTCGCTCAAAGTCAAATGCCTGATAGTGGCGATCTCCTCGTCCGCCATGTTGGCACCACAGATGGTGCAGGCCTCCGACGTCACAGTGGTTTCGCCAGCCGAAGCTCATAAGGCAGCTCTCGTTCACGTTATGAACTTCGAGCAAGTTTCGCCCGGATTGTTGCGAGGCGGCGCTCCCTCCGCACTGGCGCTTAAAGAGCTGAAGGACGCCGGTGTAAAAACCATAGTCAATTTGCGAGGCGACGGCGCCGGCTCGAAGAAAGAAGAGCGAGCCGCCAAAGAAATCGGACTCGATTACTACAACATACCGATGGGTTACGCAGATCCCAATCTGAGGAAGGTTTCGAGCGTTCTTGATATTTTGAGAGATCCTGTAAAACAGCCTGTATATCTGCATTGCATGCACGGCGCCGACCGCACGGGCATGATTGTAGGCATTCAGCGTGTCACACAAGACGGCTGGCAATTCGACAGGGCATATGCCGAAATGCGCGGGCATCACTTCAAGCCGTTTCTCATTGCGATGAGAAAAACAGTGCAAGCCTTCGCGTCCGGTAAGTACACTTATGTAGAGCATCAGGGAATAAGCATCGCCGGCGTAGCCGCCCGACCTGCATCGACCAAGATTGCTCAAGATAAGCCTCTTTAGCAGTTGCTGCTTTATCTGATGCTGGGGCGTATTGAATGCACCCAACAAAGGACTCATACAATGAGCCCTTGCTACTTGGACTGCAATTGGCGCATACAGTGCGCCCCTGCATTCTTCTAGGAAGTGCCGTTGCTGCCCTTAGCTTTTACGTCGTTCCACAGGGCTGTTTCGTCGTAAGTGTCCGCATTTGACTCTTCTGACGGGCCGAATTCTCGAATGACGGAATTGCGCCTGTTTTGATCGAGCGACATCATGCCGGGGTCGAGATCGTACAGTCGGTAGAGCGGATCGAGCGAAGTGTGCATTTGCGCCAGTATGCTCTCCACCTCCGCGCCAATCAGCTGAAAGGCGGCTTTTGCCTGCGGGGTGCTGGCATGTGTGTCTATATCGTCTGCCAGGCGCACTAAACGGTCGGTTTCTTTGACCAACTTCGTGAGCAGCTGCAGAACAGAAATATCTGTCGTGCGGTTATCTTCGATCATCGGCGCTTCCTTTTCTTCTATTAAATCACTTGCCGGTAAAGCGCGTCAGCACTTCCTGCTAATGATCTTGCATTTGACCGGTGCATTTAATTCTGCGATCATAGCCGCCAGTGAGGCGTATTTCACGTTGGCCGGACGTGACAAGCGGCGATTTCGCGCCACACTCTCTTTGAGATTGCCCAAGATTTTTTTATGAGTAACGCCCACGATACCGCGGAAAATTCCCCTCTGCTTGAGATCCAGGGGCTGAAGACCGTCTTCCCCACTGAGAATGGTCTGGCTGTTGCTGTTGATGATCTGGGATTTTCAGTTGAGAAAGGCTCGGTGCTTGGCATCGTGGGCGAGTCCGGCTGTGGAAAGTCAATCACTTCTCTTTCTGTTCTTCGTCTGGTGCCACCACCCGGGCGTATTGTGGCCGGCAAGATACTGTTTGAGGGGCGGGACCTCTTGACCTTATCTGAGGCGCAAATGCGCACTGTCAGGGGCAATCAGATTGCGCTCATTCCTCAAGACCCGATGACATCGCTCAATCCTGTCTATTCAGTGGGCGATCAGATTATGGAAGCAATCGAGCTGCATCAAAAGGTCGGCAAAAAGGAAGCCAGACAGCGCGCAATCGAAGTTCTCGATCAAGTGCGCATTCCGCAAGCAGCAACACGTATAGATGATTACCCGCACCAATTTTCCGGCGGCATGCGCCAGAGAGTGATGATTGCCATGGCGCTTTCTTGCAACCCCAAGTTGTTGATTGCCGACGAACCCACTACTGCGCTCGATGTGACTGTACAGGCGCAGATTCTCGAATTGCTCAGAACCATTCAACGCGAGCACGCGATGTCCATTCTTCTCATCACCCACGACCTGGGAGTGGTTGCAGAGATGTGCGACAACGTCGCCGTCATGTATGCCGGTTCTGTGGTCGAAATGGCGGAGGTCACCGAGTTATTCAAAAACCCTCTGCATCCTTACACAATTGGTTTGATGAATTCCTTGCCGCGGCCGGGCAATCTGCGCCTGACACCTATTCAGGGCCAGCCGCCCAGCCTGATCGATTTGCCCAGAGGTTGCCGTTTTGCGGACAGATGCTCGATTGTCGAGCCGAAGAGCCGCGAGGCAGTGCCTTCTCTGGAAGAGAAAGCGCCCGGACACATGGTGCGCTGCTCGGTTGTTACGGGACCCACTACAGACGTTCGATTAATTCCACAGCCAGTTCAGCAAATATAAAAACAGAGGTTCATCGAGATGGTAAGCGAGAGCGCGACCAAGACCAAGACGAAAAAAACAAATCCGGCACCGGAGACAAAGAAGGTAATGCCAGCCAAAGACATTTATCGCATTGCCACTACTGCGCAAATTCGCCGGCTGGAATCGGATTGGATTGCCAAATGCGATCCAAACTGGGGTCAGGTGCTTATGGAGGTCGCCGGTCGTGGTGCCGCTGAAGCCGCATTTGAAGTCTGGGAGCAGCGCAACGAGGCGCTTACCGGAACACAGAAAGGCTCTGTCGCCATTTTCTGCGGGCGGGGCAATAATGGCGGCGACGGATTTGTCGTTGCTCGCTATCTTCATTTGTGGGGCGTCCCAGTCCATGTCTGGGTTGTAGGAAACACCAAAGGGCGCGGCGCGCAAGCCGATCAGGCAATGACCACGGTGGAGAGCAGCACCAATCGCGACATTCTGAAAAAGCTGGGAGTGGAAGTTCGCTCGTTCGCCTCAGATCTTTCGTCGAATTTCTTCGACACGCCCGACGGCAAACAGCTTTCTTC
>JAYRNY010001146.1:0-2512 GCA_041911975.1 bacterium
GTTCTTTGACGCGTTTGGGGGTGAGTGTTGTGGATTCTGTCATTGCCAAGTCCGGGACACCGATAAACTCTCTTCGTGAGTATCCACTATTCTTGCGTACTAGGACCCTTATCTTGAATACTTGCACTAGACAAGAACTATTTTTGTTAACCATTGTTGCATGCGCGCGTCCTCTAGGCTCATGGGGTCTGGTTTTGAGCGTCACATGCCCTTGGTAAAGGCGGGAAAGTCAAGCGCTGGCATTGCCGAAAACCCTCCAGGTGCCAGGTGGCGCGTCTGATTTTCGTTCTTGAAATTTTTGCCAGCTTTCAAAAAAAGAAACGTTATCGATTCGATATTCAAAAACGCATCCATAACGGTTCGTTTTTTCAGGGTGGTAATCAAGTACTGAGCAAATTTCAAGGTCGGTCAAAAGTGGCTCTACTTGCCGAAAGACTGATTTTTAAAGCTAATTTCAGCTCTCTTCTTACCTGCCTATAATCTAGTGGCAGTGCGGTGCTAAGTCAGGCCTGATATGCTTTACGCGGTGGGTAGAATGACCGCCAATTGCCAGAAATATTCGGCTCGGGGATAGCGATGTATCAACTTCAGTTGGCGCAGATTGCCTTGTTTGTTCTGATGGGTTTTGCCCTTCCGGCGCTTGGAATGATCTTGCTGGCCTGGATTTTGCAGCTCATGTTCGGTTATCACAGACCGTCCAACACCAAGATTCAGCCTTACGAGTGCGGCATGAAGCCGTTGCAGGAAGCGCACGTGCAGTTCGACATCCGCTATTACCTGTATGCGCTTCTCTTTATTCTTTTCGATATCGAAATCGTATTCATAATTCCCTGGGCCCTGGCAACCGACCAGGTCGGCAAAGCTCTTAATTTCAAGATGTTTGGACCAATCGAAGTGACGATTTTCCTGTTCATTCTTGTAGTCGGGCTGGCTTATGCCTGGAAAAAGGGTGCTCTTGAGTGGGAGTAATTATTGATGACTGAAGGTAACGCTCCGGGCGTTTACGAAGTGTCTGATGAGCTGAAAGACACAGTTACGCTCACCACGCTGGAAAAAATGATTGAGGCGATGGGCGAGCTTTTGTCGCCAGTCGTTAGTCCAATTGCCAACTTGGCCCGCTCCAATTCAGTTTGGCCACTGACTTTCGGAACCTCGTGTTGCGCGATCGAAATGATGTCGGTGGGCATGTCCAAATACGATATCTCGCGTTTTGGATCGGAAGTATTTCGCGCCACGCCTAGACAGGCCGACATGATCATTACGGCCGGTACGATAACACGCAAGATGGCGCCGGCTTTGATCACTCTTTACGAGCAAATGCCGGAGCCGAAATACGTAATCGCCATGGGCGCATGCACTGTAACTGGTGGCATGTTCAACGATAGCTATTCGGTTGTTCAGGGCGTAGACAGAATTATTCCTGTCGACATTTACTTGCCCGGCTGTCCTCCGCGTCCGGAAGGCATTCTCGATGCTTTGCTCAAGCTGCAGCAAAAGATTCGCACAGAGTCGTACGCCGAGCGCAAGAAGAAAAAGTACAGACAAAATGCGGTTCGTTATGTCGATTACGATACCGGCCGACCGCTCGAGGACCTGGTCGATGAAGCCAGATACGAAACGGCCCTGGCGCTAGACCCGCTCAAGAGCCTGGAAGAAAGAAAATAAATCAATATACTTCACTGACCAAACACCGAGACTGAAGGATTTCACAATGTCAGAGACACCAGCAGCCAAGCCACCTGAGGAGCCGAAAGGACCAGGTCTGTGCGGGCAGTTTTTGAAGGATCACGGTATCGCCACGACGCGACTTGCCGATTCCTGCGGTGTAGAAACAATCGAAATTGACGGAGCGCATCTGGAAGCGGCAATGAAGCTTTTGAGAAGCTCCTCTGAAATCAAACTGGATTATCTGGTGGCTGTAAGCGGTGTCGACAGTGCCGATACATTTGATTCCGTCTACCAGCTCTGGTCTTACTCGAACAATAATGAATTGATTATCAAAGTAAGAGTAAAGAAAAGCGATGTCGTCGAGGGCCAATTGCCGCTGGTTCCATCTTTGGCGCGTTTCTGGAGTGCGGCTAACTGGCACGAGCGCGAGACTTACGATCTGGTCGGTATTCGTTATTACGGGCATCCATACTTGAGACGCATTCTCAATGTCTGGGATTGGGACGGACATCCTCTGCGCCGCGATTACAAACAGCTTGTCGATTCTCTGAACGACAAAGCTCCGGGCAGCATGCGCTGAATATTTGGAACGAAAAGAGGCTCAAAAGCAAATGGCAACGGATACAGAAGTAGATCTGACACCACGTTTGAAAACAGATGAGATGCTCATCAACATGGGCCCTCAGCACCCCGCTACACACGGCGTGCTGCGTCTGATCCTCACGTTGGATGGAGAAATCGTCCGTCATACCGAGCCTATCCTCGGACATTTGCACCGCGCTCAAGAATGGCAGGGGCAGAACCGCACCTGGTTTCAATATCAAGCATTGATCGATAGAGTCGA
>JAYRNY010001147.1:0-1983 GCA_041911975.1 bacterium
TGTTCTTGGCCAGTGCCTTTTCGCGTACAACGTCTGGAAGACTTTGTACAGTAAACCAGCCGCATCTGTGGCTCCCGCAGCCAAGGCAGCGGAGGTGAAAGCGTAATGCACAGTTATCGTCTAGGCGCCATCGGCATTGTCGTCACCTTCTTCGTAATCATCTTCTCCACCGTGCTCATGCCGATGGTTTTGTTCAATCCAAAACCGAACGACAGAAGCAATGACTACACCAAGGTCGACAAGAAAATTGCTGACGCAGAGCGCGGCAGAAAAATATATGTGAGAGAAGGCTGCTTCTACTGCCACACTCAATTCACTCGCTTGCAAGACCGCGGCTACGGTCCGCTCGTCAAAGCCGGCGACTATGTCTGGGAAACTCCTCACCAATTGGGCACAGCTCGAACCGGTCCGGACTTGACCAACGAAGGTGGGCGCATGGCCTCCGAGTGGCAGAAAGCTCACTTGATCAACCCGCGCTCAGTCAAACCGGGTTCGATCATGCCGTCCTTCAGTTATTTGAGCGCACGCGACATGAACGACCTGGTCGCCTATTTGCAGTGTCTGGGCAACCGCCGCGAAGTGCACGAGTTCGTGGAAGCTCCAGACGAATACAGAATCACGACACCGGCTGGTATCGCACTGCACAATCGCAAGAGCGCTGTCGACACCAATGCCAGTTCATTTGCCAATGCCGGACGCGGCATCTACACGCAGAACTGCGCTGTATGCCACGGTCTGGAGGGATACGGCAACGGACCAAACGCTACCGCTCTGGAAAAGAAACCACCGAATTTCAGCCGCCCGTATTACAAGCAATACTCGGATGAATTCTGGTTCTACAGAGTCTCCGAAGGTGTTCCGGGAACCCGCATGCCGCGCTGGGCGGAAACGCTCACCGAAGAGCAGCGCTGGTATCTGGTCGCTTACCTGAAGACTCTGCCGAAAGATCAAGAAGTGACGATTAACAGTCTCGATCAAATCAATAAGATCGAAGACATCCACCTGCCTAAACTGTCCAACCAACAGTATGAACCGCACCACGGCGGACACGGTGGACACGAGCCAGCCGACAGCATGAGCCCATCCGAGCATCAGATGCCCGCACCTTCGACAACGACCGGCACTAGCACCGAATCTGGTACTACTACCGGAACCGATCACAAAGAAGGAGGTCACTAATGTGTCCTAACTGCATTCTCAACCAGCAGGGCTTGAGTTCTGGCGTCTATGTAGCCTTCTTCATTTGCGGATTGTTCTTCTTGATGGCCATTTCCGCAATTCTGTGGGCCTTCAAAAACGGCGAGTTCGAAGATATGGAATCTTCCAAATTCGACATGCTGGATGACGACGATTCAAATGTTATGGCTAATCGCGCGCGCCAGGCAGTTGAGCGTTCGCGCCTAGCCAACGAAACAAGTCTTGCAAAATAGTTTGCTCTATAAGAGGTAGGTCATGGCTGACGAAGAGAAGAAAAATGGAGACGAGGCGAAGGCAGAAAAGCCCGCTGCAGAAAAGCCGGCTGAAAAACCTCCTGCCGCCGCTAAGGCCGCTGCTGCAGCGAAAGCAGGCGCTGCTGCTGCCGCTCCTGCTGAAGAGCATTACGAGGTCGTTTCCGAATATCGCATCGGTGAAGGACCACCCCCTCTCTTTCTGGTTGTCTGCTTTTTCTTCATTGTCCTTTGGGCAATGTTTTCCTGGATTCCTTTCTTCGGTTACTGAGTGAGATATGACACGTTCTAAAAAACCGGTTTTTAAGTTCAAATCTTCCAATAGCTTTGCCAATTGCTTCATTGGATTTGCAGGAGTGACAACATCTCTGCTGGCGCTTTTGCTTGTGGTGTTACCGACGGTGACACTTTTGACAGGCTGCAGCGACGAGATTAGCGTCAAGGCAGATGATACGCAGCTGGTTTCGAAAAACGTGACCAAGGGCGGGCGGGAAGCCGTCTATCCCGACGATAAACCGTCCGAGCCCGACGGCAA
>JAYRNY010001148.1:0-7310 GCA_041911975.1 bacterium
CACAGTCTCAAAGACCTTCCTACTGATATGCCGGCCAGCCTTTCACTGGCTGCAGTGTTGGATAGAAACGATCCACGCGACGTGCTGCTTTCGAAGCGCGGTCTTGAGTTCATGAACCTGCCAGCCGGCAGCCGCATCGCTACGTCCAGCCGCAGGCGTGCCGCGCAATTGCTTCATTTGCGCAAGGACATAGAATTTGTCGACATCAGAGGCAATATTCCCACCCGTGTACGAAAATTCGACGAAGGCTATTGCGATGCCATTGTCCTTGCCTGCGCTGGTTTGAACAGGCTGGAAATGCAGGAAAGAATCAGCCAGCACTTCGATGTAAACACCGTAACGCCGGCCGCCGGACAGGCTGCGCTCGCCGTTGAATGCCGAAGCAATGACGGCGTTCTCATCGACATGCTTCGCGAGATCGAAGACTCCGACGCCAGGCTGGAAGCAGAGTGCGAAAGAGCCTTCCTGGGCAAATTGGGTGGCGGCTGCTCGGTGCCGGTGGGCGCCAGCGCAAGAATTGAAGATGGAACACTGGAGATTACAGGGTGTATTGCCTCTCTCGACGGGAAAGAATTATTGAGGGAAACTATGTCGATGAACGTCATGGGCAACCTTGAGACAGCCGCTCAGACAGGTTTGAACCTGGCGCACAAAATGCTCGACTCGGGCGGCAAGGAAATCATGGATGAGCTCAGACGCCAGACACCAAATGTGGTATCAGCACCTTAACCAATAATCGAAATAGCAGACATGACCGACCTGCCCCTACAAGGACTAAGAATAGTTGTCACCCGCTCGAAGAAGCAGGCGGCAGGCTTATCTTCGAAATTCAGAGCACTGGGCGCGGAAGTCTATGAGTTTCCGGTCATCTCTATTTCACCGCCCGATTCATGGGCACCGCTCGACGAAGCAATCGAAAAGATAAAACAATATGACTGGGTGCTGTTCGCCTCCGCAAACGCTGTCGATGCTTTCGTAGCGAGGGCGGAGGAAGTCGGCATCGGCAAGGAAGAATTGGATTTCACGAAGTTTGCAGTGATCGGGCCCGGCACCGCAAGCGCCCTGGAAGAGCGCGGCATCAAACCGAGTTTTTGCCCATCGACTTTTATCGCGGAAACTCTCGTTGCCGAGTTTCCCGGGTATCCGAACCTGCAAGGAAAAAGAATCCTCTGGCCGCGCACCAACGTCGGCCGCCCGTATGTGCTCGACAGAATGACAGAAGCAGGTGCTCGAGTCGATGTTGTAGAGGCTTATCACACGTCGCTTCCGCCCAACGAACAGGAAATTGCAGAGCGACTCACGACCCTGCTTTGGAAAAACGTTATTGACGTAATAACACTTGCCAGCGCACAAAGTGCGCGCAACTTAAAAGCGCTTTTGACGACGGGATTAGCAAAAAAACTGGGCGACAGAAACCTCGAAGTGCCTGTCGGCATGGACAGTATCACCTATGCCCTGGAAGGCGTCATCGTCGCCACCATTGGTCCGGAAACATCGGCAGCAGCACGCAAGCACCTCGGTCGCGTCGACATTGAAGCAAACGTGTTCACGATTGACGGACTTGTCGATGCCGTAGTCGAGGGCGTGCAGCGAGTTTCCCAGCCCTAAATCGCGCAGAACGCTCGAAACTGTGCGCGTGCTAACCGCGCGACCGCGGTTTGGTGCGCAGCCAACCTTTCATGTGAAGGAAAGCGAGCAGGACAAGCGAAACAAGCGCCATAGTCAGAAGCGAAATCGGATAACCGAAGGACCATTTCAATTCAGGCATGTTCTCGAAATTCATCCCGTAGATGCCGGCGATCAAAGTGGGCGGGATGAACAAAGTCGTGATGATGGTGAGCACCTTCATCACTTCGTTCAAGCGATTACTGGCTCGCTGATAGTGAACTTCCATTAGCGCCGTGCTCACTTCGCGGTACATTTCGACAAGGTCGATGATGCGCACGGCATGGTCGTAACAGTCGCGCAGATATACGCGCGTTGTCTCGGTGACGAAAGGAACAGTGTCGCGAGTCAGCGTGCTGAGCAACTCTCTGGTCGGCCAGATGGCGCGGCGAATGGAAAGAAGGTCGCGCCGAATTTGATACATAGTGGCTGCAGCTTCGTCTCCACCGCCTTCCAGAATGTGATCTTCCATCTGATCGAGCTCATCGGCGAGCTGGGTAAGAAGTGGGAAATAGCTGTCCACGACCGCATCGATGATGGCGTACATGAGATAGTCAGCCTGTTCTTGTCTTATGCGCCCGCGCCCTTTGCGGATCTTTTCTCTGACAGGCTCGAGACAGTCAGTCGTCACTTCGCGGAAAGTCAAAACATAATTGCGACCGAGAAACATGCTCAACTGCTCGGTTTCTGCCGTGCCGGTCTCAATGAGCATGCGCGTTACTACAAATAGATGCTCGCCATATTCCTCGACTTTGGCCCGTTGATGCACATTGACTATGTCTTCTACTTCCAGCTCATGCAGGTTGAAGAGCTTGGCGAAATTTTCGATGGCGACGCTGGCTTCATAACCCTCACCAGGAGGATCGATTGTGATCCAGCAGACCGGCCAATTGGCGAGATACCCAATTAGATCAGCCGGCTCACGAACTTCTCTTTCCTCGCAGCCGTCCGGTCCGTAGGCAATCAGCGTGACCGTGGGAAAGCGGGCCTGCGCGCCTGGAGAGAGCTGCCCGCCGCGGCTGCCAGGCAGCGCGAACTCGGCGGTGATGCGTTCGGTTTTTCTTCTTTGCCGGGGCAGGTCAGTGGGCATTGCTTATCTTGAAGATGGAAACGGTTTTTGCAATTTTCACCGCATTGTGACCCACAAGCCCTGTCCAGGTCAGCCATTGAGAGCATTAAATATCTGCCAGGAAAGGCATAACCTAACGCAAACCCTCGCTTGGGCGATTCGCTGGAAATATATTTATTGGTTATACTTATCAACCGATTCATCGAGGATATCCATGAGCGACACTGCAGCAACGATTGAAAAGCTTTCACTCAACGATCTGGTTCCCGAAGGCGCCCACCGCATGCGCCGCTTGGGAGCGACGCCTCAGCTCAGAGCCATGGTTCAAGAAACCTATCTTCGCGTAGACAAGCTCATCTACCCGTTCTTCATTATCGAAGGCAAAAATCAAAGAAAACCGATCAGCTCGATGCCGGGCATCTATCAACAAACAATTGATGAGGTGCTCAAAGAAGTCGAAGCCGTGCAGAAAGCAGGCATTCAATCCATTTTGCTCTTCGGCATTCCCGACCACAAGGATGCTGAAGGCTCAGGCGCCTGGCACAAAGACGGCATTATTCAAAAGGCGATGAGGGAAATCAAAAAGCATTTTCCCGAGATGGTCGTGGTCGCCGATCTCTGCCTTTGCGAGTACACAGATCACGGGCATTGCGGATTGATTGCCGACGGAAAAGTGCTCAACGACCCGACTTTACAGTTGATTGCCCGCACTGCTGTGGCACAGGCGGAAGCCGGTGCGGACATCATCGCTCCATCGGACATGATGGATTTGCGCGTGGCGGTGATTAGAAAAGCACTCGATGCCAATGGCTATCATCACATTCCGATCATGTCCTATGCGGCGAAGTTCGCCTCGGGGCTGTATGGACCATTCCGTGTAGCTGCTCAATCGGCGCCGCAATTCGGCGACCGCAAGTCCTATCAGATGGACCCTGCCAATGCGCGCGAAGCCTTGCGAGAAATAGAACAAGACATCATGGAAGGCGCCGATATCGTTATGGTCAAGCCGGCTCTGTCCTACCTGGACATAATCGCCAAAGCCAGACAAATTACTGATCTGCCAATTGCCGCTTATAATGTGTCTGGAGAGTACTCCATGGTCAAAGCAGCAGCTCAAAACGGCTGGATTGACGAGAAGCGTGTAGTGCTCGAAACCCTGACAGGGGTTGTTCGAGCGGGTGCGGACTTGATAATCACATATCACGCGCGTGACATCGCCAACTGGCTGAAAGAATAGAAAAGTCCGAACCTTTAAACCTTTTGCCTGCGAAAGCCCAGAGGAACCCGCATAGATGAAAACCAGCAGCCCGCATCAAATAAGCTTCGCCAATGCTTTTGCGGACCTATATCTGGACAAGGAAAACGGAGAGTTCGCCCTTGACTTTCGCCGCCAGGAAGTCACTGTCTATCTGACAATCATTCAATATCAAGCGCTCGTGCTCTTGATTCAGCAAAGCGTTGAAGACAATGAAGAATTCGTCGAGTTCCTGAACTGGCAAAAAGACCCGTTGCAATGCGACGACAACAAAGTCATCGAAGTCTGCGGTCCAGACCACATAGTCTGCATGTCCTGCGCGCCCAACTGCGAGAGAGTGAAACTGACTTTCGATCTGGGCATGGCTATCGATCTGTCATTCGCCGACTTCCAGGGGCTGTCCAGCCTTGTCAAAGAAGCCCAGGCCGACCTGGAATGGCGCCGCGAGCTCTTGCGCTGGAATATGACGGAAAATGGTCCCGACTTCGCAGCCGGCGGCGGCGACTAGGTTTTTGTAGGGTCGCATTGTATTTGCCGGAAAAATTTAAAGGGTGCATACAAGGCGCCCCTGCGAATATTACAGTCAGGGCTTTTCAGCAATGATAACAACGTGATCGGGAGTCAGTCTGTAAGGTTTTTTGAAACCGGCTTCCTCGATCATTTCTTTGAGTTCGCTCTCTGTAAATACACAGCCTTCTGTTGTGGCGAGGAACATATTGAGCGCGAACATCATTGGAAACACAGGCCCTGTGCGCTCATCATTAGCAATCATCTCAGCCACGACCAGACGTCCATGCGGTTTCATCACTTCAAAACAGCGCTTGAGCAGCTTTTGGCTTTCTTCCTTGCCTTCTGAATGAAGAATGTGTCCAAGGATAACGATGTCGTAAGCATTCTCTTTCAGGTGGGCTTCCCGCCAGTTTCCTGAAACAAATGCATACTTGTCCTGCACTGCAAACTTGTTGGTAAAGTGCTTGGTTACTTTGAGTACGGCATCAAAATCGAGCGCATCTACTTTTACTTTCGCACTTGCTTCCGCAAAGGGAATGCTCCAAACAGCCGATCCGGCCGCCAGATCGAGCACCATCCATTCGGTCTTAATCTTGTCGGTCTTCAGCAAAGTGGCTACCTGCTTTGCTGTTGCATAACTGTTCGGGAAAATCGCTTCAGCGAGCTTGGGGAAAATCTCTACCGCTTCGTGGTCCTTATTCACTTCCATGACGGCTTTTCCGGTCTTCACTGCATCCGGCAAACTGCGCCACATTTTGCCCAGCTCTTCGCCCTGCTGGAACCAGGGACCCATGTAGAACGGACTGTTGGGGTTTAGATATGTGCGCGCTTGTTCGCCTGTATCGTTTGCAGCAATCGAATATTTGGCTTGAGGACTGCCGGACTTGGCAAGAAAACCGAGGGAAACCATGGCATCGAGAAGCAATTCAGTGCCGCGTACGTCCAGCTTCAGTTCTCTGGCAACAGCTTCTGCGTCTTTGGCTTCATCGTCGAGAGCCTCGAAAAGGTGGTTCTGGGTTGCGGCTTTGAGCGCTTGCGCCGGCCACATCGCATACATGATTTCATTAATTTGCACGGGCGGGACAATGGGTTTGTGTTTCACAAGCGTCATGGAACCTCCTCAAAACAACCCGAAAAGGGGCTGGATAGCCAACATCGATGGAGACATCAGTTCTCTGCGCCATCATATGTGGTGCGCAAGCGGCTACACTGCTTGCGGACAGCAGAGTCAAATTTTACAAGATCGCAGCAGAACAAAATTGACGCGCAAGCTTGTTTTAAGCTGACAAGAACCAGAAGGATTGCATAATTCCCGCCCACCCAGCCGATGATCACTTGCCATTACACATCGGGCCTTTATTTCATGAAATCGTCTATAATTCCCGGTTACAGATCGTTGGGCGCGGCGTAGGCCGACGAACCTGGTCAGGGGGGAAACCCAGCAGCCATAAGTTGACACCTACGGGTGTGTCCAGCGGTCTGATTTTGTCTTATTCTTGAAATAGCAAGGTTACAACCGGTCGCCAAGGCGAGAAAATGAAGAAAAGCGCGTCAAAAAATTCCAAAGGACCCAAAGAGTCAGGTTCTTCTACTGAGAACAAAACCCTGCTCGGTCAAATTCTGGTAGAACTTGGTTACATCACCATTTACCAGCTCGATGAAGCACTTCAGATTCAGCGCGACGACGCCGCCAGAGGCGTGGAACAGAAAGCTCTCGGCCAGATTTTGCTCGAACTTGGCTATTGCGGACCCAACCAGCTTATCCGCGGAATTCAAGTACAATCCGAGTACCGCAAAGTCGCACCTGCGGAAGACTAGTCTCTTTAATCTCCCACCACCTTTTCAAGAGATCCGGGTAAACCCCAATGACAAGGTTTGCCGGGCCGCTTAACATCTTCGGCAGGCAAACATCGTTTTTCTGCTGAACACGCTTACATACTTTAGAAAGAAGATAAACTTCTAATGGGCCACTTTTTGTGGGATTCTCATAAAAAGTACTTATTGCTTTTAATTGAGCGTGATCGATAGTTGGGACTAGGCGCACGGATTACTTTTGGATTCTTGACCGTGATCATGATCATGGTCCTCGCCCACGCCGGTAGTTCCACTTTCAACGATTACAAAAACAGCCGCGACACAGCCGCGATGCGCATTGCTGAGGCTGTTAAACAGATTCATACGGACGTCGACTCCATCTATTCGGCAAACAGAGCATTTGCCATTCAAATGGTCAGCGACCAGAATCTCATGGGTCCTTTCAGCCGCGGCGACAAAGCGGCTTTCGGTGCGGCTCTCAAAGACGTCATTTTGAAAACCGGTTTCAACGGTTACGTCACCATCATCGACGGCAAGGGGCACGTGTTCTACAGCACCGATGCGCCCAAGGCGGGAGACTTCAATGCCAGAGCGAACAGCCCTGGAGTGGACTACGTCTTCAGAGCCAACGATCAATATCTGGGCGCGGCTTCCTTTACAGCTCCTGGCACGGTTGGTCTGTCCAGCATGGTACCGATTCGGCTCGGCAACAAAGTCGCAGGTGTGATGGTTGCCAGCACGACTCTCAATGCAGAGTTTCTTACAGGCATGGTGACAAAGCTCCAGACTCTTGACCCAGGGCGGCTCGCCGGCATCGACCTGGCTCTCGTCAACTGCAACAGAAAAGCAGCAAAGGAAGGCCAGCTGATCGCCATCAGTCCCGGACTGCAAAAAAACAATTCCGGCTATCTCAAGCAACTGGAAGCGCAGGGCGCCAACGCAATTCCCTCCAAGAACGGGCCTCTGGCAGCGATTGTCAAAACCGATATGGGATTC
>JAYRNY010001149.1:0-3943 GCA_041911975.1 bacterium
CGTCACCGGAAACGAAGCGATTGCATTCGGTGCAGTTGCCGCCGGTTGCAAATTCTATTCCGCATACCCGATGACTCCCGCTTCCACCATCCTTCACTGGATGGCTGCTCATGCGCAGAAAGTCGATGTTTGCGTCAAACAGTGCGAAGACGAACTCTCTGTAATCAACATGGCAATCGGTGCCGGTATCGCCGGCGTCCGCTCTATGTGCGGTACTGCAGGTGGTGGCTTTGCCTTGATGACCGAAGCAATCGGTATGGCAGGCATCATGGAAGTGCCGGTTGTTTGTGTTGAAGTACAGCGCGGCGGTCCGTCCACCGGTTTGCCGACAAAGACCGAGCAAGGCGACTTGTTCCAGGTTTACGGCGCATCGCAAGGCGAATTCCCGAAAATCATCGTTGCTCCCCGTGACGTAGCTGATTGCTACGACACGACTGTGAATGTATTCAACCTGGCTGACAAATATCAGCTGCCGGTCATGCTGATATCCGACCTGCTTCTCTCCGAGCACCCGGAAACCGTCGACCCGGAAGCGTTCTACTCCGACGTGAAGATCGACCGCGGTGAAGTCGTCAGCGAATGGCCGGAATCGAATGGCAAGTTCAAGCGCTTCAAGTTGACTGATTCAGGCATCTCACCAAGAGCATTGCCCGGTACTGCCAATTGCAATTTCGTCTCGGCTACCGACGATCATGACGAAGAAAGCATTCTTATCTCCGACATGTTCACATCACCTTCAGTTCGCCGCAAGATGAACGAAAAGCGTTTCCGCAAGATGGACAATCTGCTCAAAGAGCTTCCCGCTCCCAAGCTGGAAGGTCCCGCAGATGCCGATGTCACCCTGGTTTGCTGGGGCTCTACATCGGGTGTCGTAGCAGAAGCTGCAGAAATGCTCACTGCTCAAGGCGTGAAGACCAACTTCCTGGTCATTAAGTGGATCGTTCCATTCCACGCCAAAGAAGTGCAAGAAATTCTCTCCAGGGCTAAGAAGAAGATTTCAGTCGAAGTCAACTTCACCAGCCAGATGGCCCGCTACATCAAGATGGAAACCGGAGTTTCGATGGACGGACACGTCAATCGCTACGACGGCGAACCGCTTGAACCTAAAGAAGTAGTCGGCCGCGTTCAAGACATCCTCAAAGGCAAGAAGCTCGACCTGGATGTTTCGGAAGCGGATGCGAAAGAAATCGCATACCACTACCTGCGTACTCACTACGCGGAAAAACTGCGCCCGACCAAAGTGGTGCAGGAATCGGCCAACGGTCACGGTGAGCCAGTTTGGAGCATCGAATTGACTGAAAGAGCAACAGGCAAACACGGCGGCAAGATGAAAGTCGGCGTGCACACCGGTGCTACCTATCATTTTGAAAAGGAACCGGCCGAAAGCAAGTAAGCACACAGGCAGCAGAAAATTATTTAAGAGGTAGAAATGGCTACTGTTATTGAACTTCCAGTCGAAACATACAAAGGACCAGTCGATCCTGACTGGTGCCCAGGTTGTGGTGACTTCGGCGTACTGCGCTCGGTGCAAACCGCTGCCGGTAAGTGCGGCATTCACCCGAAAGACCTGCTCGTCGTATCAGGTATCGGTTGCTCGTCCAACCTTCCTGGTTTCATTCATGCATACGGCATTCACAGCCTGCATGGACGCAGCGTGCCGGTAGCGACAGGCGCCCACCTGGCTAATACCGACTTGAAAGTCGTTATCACAGGCGGCGACGGCGACGGATACGGTATCGGCGTCGGACACTTGATTCATGCAATGCGCAGAAATCTCGATGTCACCTACGTCGTAATGGACAACCAGATTTATGGTTTGACCACCGGTCAAGCATCACCCACCACCGCCAAGGGTGTAAAAACCAAATCCACACCGGCAGGCAACTTCGAGTCGCCGCTCAATCCCCTGGTTTTGGCAATTACATCGGGCGCAACCTACGTCGCTCGCGGCTTTTCCGGTGAGCAAAAACAGCTCGGCGATTTGATCGCAGGCGGCATCGCTCACAAGGGATTTGCACTGATTGACGTATTCAGCCCGTGCGTGACCTACAACAAAATAAACACGTATCCGTACTTCAAAGAGCGTGTTTACAAGCTCGAAGACGAAGGTTGGGACCCGACCGATTTCTACAAATCGATCGAGAAAGCCTACGAGTGGGGCGACAGAATCCCACTTGGTCTGGTCTACAAAACCGAGCAAGAGACCTACGAAGACAACGAACCGGTCCTTAAGAAAGGCCCGCTCGTGAAGCAGAAACTCGGCATTGCGAAAAATGTTCACCAGGAACTGATTGAAGAAATGATCTAGTCCTGAACTCTTTGCGAAACTATCTGAGTGGGCGGCATTATTGCCGCCCACTCTTCTATAAGAGCGATCTGCGGGGGCGGCATAATCGCCTCCTCAATTTTGGCCGGCTGTCCATTCAATGTCCAATTGACAGCACAGAATTGAGGAAAAGCACGGGGAATGGCTTTCTAAGATCCTGAAGACATTTCCAATCACTGCAAGTAGCCGCCAGGGCTATTGAGGAGCCGGCATGGATTATTACAAGGCCACTGAAGACGCGCTTCAAGGGGATGCCTTTGCTGTTTACGAAATACTGGCGAAGGAATCCGGACTGCATGGGCAGGAGGAAGTCTTGCGCGTTATACAGAAGATTTCTCGAGAGAAATCGGGTGTCAACAGTTTGTCCCTGGGCATTACTCTAAATGGCAGCTGCTCCAGAGACACCACGCTCTTTCTGAGCGATGGCACTCGCAAAAGCCTCATACCGCTTGTCACTATTGAAAGTATTCCAAGCGACTGTAAGTGAAGCTCTTTAATTTTTACCTCAGAATGTTTTCGAAGATCCACAGCCCGTACTGATTGAAACGTGCTTCTTCTGGGGTTTCGAAGCGCCCGCACTCGTAGAGATTAATCATATAGGTCTGGTTTGTAATTTTGGAAGTGAACTGTATTGAGTCGCCCACATTCCATGTCAAAGCTACACATTGAAATTCGTGGAATTCATATAAAACGTCTTGCGCAACTTCCATCGACAGCAAAGCGTAGGGAATCTGCGCGTCCGCGTATCCCAGCGCGTGCATGCCGACCGTGAAGAGGCATGCATACTGTTCATCGTTGTAGATTTTGCAAAATGCTGCCACAACATTTGCCGGCGTTTCTTCGGCGGCGCAATTGAAAATCTCTTCGCAGGCGTTGACCTGGTTGGAGTTTCTCATCAACGCTATTGGAGCATTAACCGCACGCATCAAGGGATCCAGCGTGTTGAGCAATTGCGCCGCTACTTCATACTGATTGCGTGTAGCTTGAACAAACTCCAGATTGGGTGCTTGCAGATGGAAGAACTGAGTATGATTGCGCACATATTCCGAGTGGAAATTAGCCCTTGTGCCTCTCGTTAGTTCGATTATCGAGTCCGCCCAGGCAGGGTTTCTGTCCAAGATCTCCATGTCATAGATCACCGTGCCGTGCTTGCGCAAAAGTGTTTTTCCGTCCGACTGCAATTCTCTGCGCTTGTTTATCCGAATAAATAGATCGGCGGGATCAGACAACTGAATGGGCAGCATGACGGAAATTCGCTGCGCGATTGGCGGACCGGGATCGGGATTTTTAGCCAGGTTGTAGCGGCTTCGGGCGTCGTCGATGCGCTCCCAGAGAATCGACGACGACTTCGGATCGGCGTCATACAACTCTTCTGCTTTGTCGACATCAGCGAGTGCTTCTTCCACATTGCCCGTCGAAAACAAAGCTTCCGCGCGAATAAGATATGCATCGATACTCGGCTCCAGCTCAATTGCTGCAGCAAGTTCTACAATCGCCTGCGGGGTGTCGCCGCGCGCCAGAGCGCTGCGTGCTTCTTCAAGTCGCTCTTTTGCTGCTTCCAACAAGTCTGGCTCCTTGCCGAAAAGCTCGCTAGGAGGCTGTTTTCGGCTGCTCAAG
>JAYRNY010001150.1:0-7488 GCA_041911975.1 bacterium
CGACAGGTTCTGCAACAGTGTTTGCATCAGACTGCGGCAGCAAATTCGCCCTCATCGCGAAACTTTCGTAGGGGAGCCGCATGCGGCTCCTTGCCAGGGGAGCGCAGGGGGCGACCCGACGCTATTGCAAACCGCGCAGGACTTGTAGAACTCTCTCAGTCAGCGGCGCGGAGCGTCTGGTTGAATTGTCGGTGAGGACAATAACTGATTCTGCCGTCGAGCAGCACTCGCCGTCTTTGAAGAGTGCCTGACCGCATACGAAGGAGCTTTTGCCGATCCTGCCGACGCGCGTTCCTACTTCGACTGTGCCGGGAAAATTCATTTCTTTGAGAAAGTCGAGAGAGAGTTTTGCAATGACAAAACTAAATCCATCCTCTGCAATGGTGCCTTGCTCGTGGCAAAGAAACGCTACGCGACCTGATTCGAAGAATGTGCAGTAGGCAGCGTTGTTGATATGACCCTGCCTGTCAGTGTCTCCGTATCGCAAAGTGACGGGGGTCCAGAGTTTGTAGAAGTCTCTGTCCGTCGAGCTGACTGTCGTTCGCTGTGTACCGCTGGTCACCACTCTTCATCCTGTCTCATTTATTGCCGCTGCTCTGGCTTTTCTCGATTTTCGAATTTGATTTTTAGTTCCTGCTCAATGCGATCTATCGCAGCAGGTTCCACCAAAAGACCTGCGCGCTCATAAGTTTTCCACAATTCCGACCATTGCATAACAACAATTACGCGTGGTGAGTATTTTTTCGCCATTTGTGTGACTTTGGCATTGCCGCTCTTGAGAAACTCCAGTTGGTCAAGCTGGGCGCATTTGCGGCAGCGCACTTCTCGCTCGTCCTGGCCGGGCTCTAATTTGACAATCATTCCCGGCTCTTGTTTAGTGTCGCAATTAAAACAGCGACTGGCGCGCACCAGAGAATAAACCGCCGGTTCCTTTGCTGCTTTCTTTGGTGTTTCAGCCATTAATTGTAATCAGTCTTGATGCCTTTCCGTTGCATCTCTCGGTAGCTGTAGCGGTTGACGGCATCTTCAAGTGTCTGCCCGCTTGCGGTCCTGCCTGCTTCCCCGAGCACTTGCACGGCATGTTTTCTGTCAACCGCCATGAGTGCATTGTATACCGCTGTCTGGTTCGTAGCCGTTTGCTTAGAAATATTCGGGTCTCCCTCGCGCAGGCTCTTCATGATCATGGTTTTGTAGTCAGGACTCCAGGTGCTCTGTGGTCCGAGGCCGAAGGCAATCATTTCCGCTACGCGGCCTTGCACAGTCTCATATGAATCCGTGTCTTTGACCGCTGCAATCTTTTTGCCGGTGTAGCCTTCCATGTCCTTCAGTTCTTGATTTACCGACTGGCGTAATCTGAGCGGGCTGTCTGCCACATACTGAGCTTCTGTCCCGAACATCTCGCGGACCGGAACTTCATATCTCTTGTCGGCGCCGGTGTTGTTTGCCGCCCGGACCATGTTGTTGTCAGCCTGAGTCAGCACGGCAGCCTGAGCGATAGCGTCCGCCTCCACAGCATCCCCGCCCGGGGTGTTGGCAGCCAACTCCAAATTCTTACCCTGTGCGGGTTTGCCGTCTTCAAGTGCCATCGCCTGCGTCTCCTGGTAATGTCTCCTCGATTTATATGCCCTTTTGGCTTCATTCTTAGTCTGAAATCTGGAAACCATGTACCACTGGACCTTTGAGCGCCTTGTGCCCACTTGCTTTCCTGATTCTGCCATTGAAGAAAACCCACACAGGGAGCAGCCGTGCGGGCACACGCCTTTGTGCTATATGTTCATTGAGCGCGTTCAGACTGGCGTCGCCGCGATGAGGCAGGTGTATTTTGGCGGAAAGTTCAACGATAAAAATGCACACCGGCAGGGTAGTGTCGCCGCTGGTGGTATCACTTGTCCTTTCCTTGATTTCTCAGACAGTTTTTTCACCTGCTAAAGGATCGCCTGCAAGCGCTACGGTTTCGACCGATAGTATTGCTCGAAATTCCGGCTTGCTACTTGCCGCTAATACGGCACCTGCTGCGCACGGAATTCAGCACAATCACTCGTATGTCGGAGTGGATTCCACGCAGCAGGAGATCATTCAGACAGCCCTGGACGGCAAGCTTTTCGAAGCGGAAAAGATGCTGGAGAACGTAATTGAGGACGAGAAAGACGAGTCGCGAAAAGTCGATCTTTACTACATGCTTGCCGCTCTCGAAAAAATGCAGGAAAAGTGCAAGGAAGCGCGGCTGCATCTTGAAATGGTTTTGCACCAGCAACCGCCGGCAACAGATGCGCAGGGTCAATTGCGACACGCCCTTTTGCTCAAGCGAATCGGCGACTGCTATTACGGCGAGCGAAAATACAAGGACTCTCTTACCAGCTATAACGCGGCGCTGATGATATCAGCGGCGTTGCCGGGCAACTCGAGAATTCTCGCTGATCTGTATGAGTCGGCGATGGGCGTTTTGATAATTGAAAAACGGTACCAGGATGCGAAGAGTTATGCGGAAAAGTTTCTCGCAGTTGCGACGCAACGTGCCCAGTCGGGACTCTGGGATGATGCCGGTGTCTTGTTCTGGGCTCAATTCCAGATGCTCAACCTGTATCGGCATATGAAAAATCCTCCCGATGAAGAACCAATCAGGCAGATGGTTTCAGCCTCGCTGGAAAACCTGATGAGCTACAGATTCAGTCTGGAGTCTCAGGGCATGCTGCCATCACTTCCTGAACGAAAAGAAATTTTCGAAAGGCATTACATCGACGAATTCGCACCAAAAACAGCAGCGGAATACATCTGGTTGGCGGGTGAGTTTCGCATTCGCACCTTGCCCGTTGTCGGTTGGTTGCCTCAGCAAAAACCTGCGCGAGCAGCTATTTTGTGTGTTCACGGCTTGGGTCTCGATAATCAAGCGTTTACGCCTTTCGGAATGCAAATGTCTTCGAAAGGTTTTGCCGTTTATGCCATGGACGTCCGCGGTTTTGGTGCCTGGCTTTCCACGCCTGGTCAGGAAAATTTACGACTGAACGAAGCGATAAACGACGTCGGCGGTGTTCTTGGTTTGATCACCGATCGTCACAAGGGCACTCCCATATATTTGCTGGGAGAGTCGATGGGCGGCGCCATTGCTATCAGAGCCGGCGCTAAATACTCCAAGGATTTGCATGGTGTGATTTCGTCGGTGCCATCTGCAGAAAGATTTCAAGCCAAGAAAATGGGCTTGAATGTTGCTGTTCATTTTTTGGAAAGCCCCAACAAGCCTTTCCGAGTCGGCGACATGGTAGTGCAGCAAGCGAGCGCAATTCCACAGGTGCGCGAAGCATGGGAGTCAGACTTGAAAGCCAAGATGGAGATGACTCCCAAGGAGTTAATTAAATTCGCTGTCTTCATGCGTGAGACAAAGTTGGTTTGCTCAAAGCTGAATAGCTTGCCCGTGTTTTTCGTCCAGGGGCTGAAGGACAGACTGGTCAAGCCAAAAGGTACTTACGAGTTATTTGAAGCAGTGACCGCGCCAGACAAGAACCTGTTCATCATCGGTACTGAGGAGCATTTGATCTTCGAGACATTCAAGCAATCGAACATGCTGCTCGATGCTCTAATCTCCTGGATGGACAAGCATGCCGTCGCGCCTGCACAGGCCGGCCCGCTTCCTGAGCAAGTGCCTCCAGCGCCTGAGGCTCCGCATCATTCGGCGAAGAAGTCTCAGAAGAAATAGCTGAATCGCACGCGGGTGCCAGCCGCCACCAGTGTCAAAAGCTCCACGGGCTTTGGCTGTCCGGGTTTGCAATGAAAGTGAAACAACTCTCATTTAGCATTTCTAGTAACCCCACCCAGGATGCGCGCCGATGGCAAATGGTTTCGAAGCCCAGACAGAGGGCAAGTCCCCGACAAGTCACAAGCCCCGCTACGAATTCACGCTCAACGAGAAGGATCCGTCGCATTCCGTGCTTTGCGACAAGGTCAAGAATACGTGCGAGCCTATCTCTCTGCAAAAGTTTCACGATGAAATGCCGGGAGCGTTCGATGACTATAGACGGCAGCATCAAGAGCACAAGAAACTTTTGGAGCAGGTGGACCGCGGCGGTACATTGCGGATCACCAACATTGAAGAGCTGACCGGAGTCAGACCTGGAAAGCGCGGACCTAAGGCGGGCGGCGACAACGATGTTATTCCTCTTCTTCTGGATACCCCGCTCAAGCTGAAGCGTGATGGCGGCGGAGCCGGCACCGAACGGCTTGGCGAAGATCCAAACTCGAGACAGCTGAAGCTCGAGCCATCAATGCGACAGCTTCAACTTGATCCATCTGGCCGGGGCGAAAGGTTGGACACACGCCTCCAGTGGCGCGTCGATCCTGCGGGAAAGATTACGCTGGATCCAAGTGGAAGCTCGCAGTTCGATCCCGAAAGACGCCTTCAGATAGACCCCAGTGGTCGCATTCAAATTCGCGTTCGCGGCGATGGAAGCGATCTCAGAGGCGTCAACAATCCAAACGATCCACTGTCTATCTTCAAGCCCAGACTAGACCAGGATCGCTATGGCGATCGCTATCCACAGGATCCATTCAGAAGAAGAGACTCTCTTGAAGCTTTAACAGATCCGTTCGGCACTCGCCGCCGCAATGGACTGGACGCACTGCTTGATCCAATGGGCAGAAATCGCGACAGGCTTGACGATCCTTTCAGCCTGAGACGCAGAGATCCATTCGGATACGGGCAAGACTCGCTTTATGTTCCGCCCTTGCGCTTGCCGGGACAAACCCCTGCTGATAGACAGTTTCGCCTGGACAACAATTATTCGCCTGAAGAACTCAACCGCATGTACCAGCGTGGTGGCATTGAAGCCTTGCCGCCCGCAGTGCAGCAGCAATTAATCGATCAAATCAGGAATGGGCAGGTCGAAGTTGTTCCACTTCAGCCAAAACCTGTGGAAACACCGAAGCCGGTCGAAACGCCCAAGCCTGTCGAAACAGCGAAGCCTGTTGAGACACCAAAACCAGTTGAGCCTGTCAAGCCGATTGACGGACCGAAGGGACCCACCGATCTGGAAACCCGCCCGTCGGATATTCCAACTGATGGAAAAGATAAGACTGAAAAACTCGATGCTTTTGGTCAGTCAATAAAAGACACCGGCGCATTCACTATCGACAAGTTTGGCGAAGCCTACAAGCAGGCAGCGAAGGATGGAGCCGGAGTGGCAATTATGGTGGTTGGACGCGGCATCCCTGGCAGCGAAGAAGCGATTAAGAACGTGAAGAAGCTGCAAGAGGAAAATCCGAAACTGAAATTCCTCATTGTCGATCGCGACAAAGTTGATGCGGCAGTAAAAGCTGACCCTAATAACGCCAAGATGAAGGAATGGCAGAGCTGGATCGACACTAGTATCAAGGCCTGTGGTGGCAGCGAAACCAACCAAGTGCTTACCAGTGTTCAGTCGCTGAAAGCCGACAGTACTGGATTCCCGGCGCCGGAAAAAGTGACGAGCTTCCACTGGAACGCCAACATCAATCAAGAACTCCTGGCTAAGTCGTCGCTTGCCAGTGACGCGACGGTTTCTCATGCAAGAGAATTCCGACTGTCGCTGGATTCGGCAGGTGCCAAAGAACTCAATGCTCAAATCAAAGCAGCAAGAGAAGAAGCCCTCAACACTCGGGTGGGCGATCCGGCAACCTTGCAAGCGCGCCAGGAAAAATTTGTGAAAGCGCTTTTGGCCGCATCTCAAGCGAGACCGGATCTTCTCGCTCAAAGGCGCAAAGAAATCGAAGCCATCACTGATCCTGCGGTCAAGAATCAAGAACTGCAAACACTGTATGAGTTGCAAAATGCTCCCAAATTGCTGCGCGCCGAACTAGGACTGGATATGGTGCGCGGTGCCGGTATCATGCCGAAAGAAGAGAAGAAGACCGCCATGATGGAAGCCGGTTTGTCGGTACTTAGAGACGCCTACAAGAATGCTCCCGAGTTGAGAGGCGACAAAGACTTTGCAGCTGCCCTGGCGGCTGCCGGTGTGGATGTCGCTCAACTGATGAAAGATTCTGATTCGGCTCCAGGACTGACGGCAGATCAGATCAGAGACAAACTGGCTAACGCATACAAAGCCGGTGATCCCGTTAGAGTAACCGAGAAGCGCACTGAATATTCGGGCAATGTTACACCTGAAATGCGCGCTGCAGTGCAGCGAAACAGAGGACAGTGCTACAGTGAAAATTGCGTTGCTCAACAGTGCTGCAATGGCGGAGTCTGCCGCACCATGTGTGGTTGCCCGAACACGCCTGGCGCCAAGGGGGATTCATCATATAGATCATATGGTCGTCCTAGACTCTTTGGACGCCGCCGCTAGTTCGATGAATCAAACGCGCTTTTGAAGCCACATTGAGCTTATGTACTGCCCGTTCTTCTGAGCGTACTGGTCGAACACGCCCACTTCAGAAAATCCCATGGCTTTGTGCAGAGCGACGGAAGCGGGGTTAGGCAACGCCACGCCAGCGACGACCAAATGTACTTTTTCGTCTTTCAATGCTGCAAAAAGCGCTGCATATAGTTTTTTCCCGACGCCCTTTCCTCGTGCCTTTTGAGTCAAATAAATGCCGAACTCGACAGTTTCGATGAAGGCCGGGTGGTCTCTATACTGGCGGCTGCCGGCGCTGCCTAAAACTACTCCGTCCAACTCAGCGACAAGAAGTCTGTACGGACCGCTAGTCGAATATTTCTCGAACCACGGCTTGTAATCGTCTGGGGTCATCGGCTCCGTGTCGAAGGCAATGTTCGTGTTGACGATGTAGTAGTTGTATATCTCGGTCAAAAGCGGCAAATCGCTCTCGACTGCCGGGCGGATTATCAGTGATTCCAAGTGAATAGGTCCTATTTTTTTGCACTTAGCGCTCCGTCAATGATAGCTGGATCGCAATGAAAGAGGATGAATCCTGAAAAGCAAAACAGAGCTTGGTCGGAGGTTGGTTGCCAGGATAATGATCTTTTGATGACGATTGGGGAAATTGGACGGCGTTTCGATAAGATCGAGGCATCAAGTTTGTAATTGAAAAGAAAGAAATTGTCTGAGGCGTGCCCGGAACAGATCGGGGCTGACGTCTTATAGGAGTATTTGATCATGGGTATTGAAATTGGTGTTGCCGGAATGGTCGGAGCTATCGTAATTTGCTTGGGTTTCTTTGTGTGGATGACGAGTTCGTTCTACAAGCATTGCCCGCCGAACCAGGCGATGATAATTTCGGGCGTGCTTTCCAACGTTGGTACGCAGGTATCGCCTAACGGCTATTCAGGACCTGCTTGCACTGCTGTTTCAACCGCTGGTGGCGGGCACAAAGTGGTAATCGGCGGCGGCACAGTCGTCTTTCCCGTCATTCAGCAGGCCAGCTACTTGAGCCTCGAGTGCATGTCTATCGCGCTGGAGCCCTCGACGCCTTATGTAACAAAAGACGGAACGCAAATCAAGTTTAGAGCCGTGGCTCAAGTGAAAGTGAAAGCCGATCCGGTAAGCGTTCTCATCGCGGCAG
>JAYRNY010001151.1:0-6703 GCA_041911975.1 bacterium
AAGTGCTGGAATGGTCGGTGCAAATCTGCAAAGTGTTGAACTATCTGCACACTCACGATCCGCCCGTTATTTACAGAGATTTGAAACCAAGCAACGTCATGATCGACACGCTTGGCAGAGTCAAACTGGTCGACTTCGGTATCGCCCGCCAGTACAGAGACGATTCCGACAACACGCACGTTGTCTCCGCCGGCTATTCTCCTCCCGAGCAATACTGGGGAGCAGCCGAGCCCCGCTCTGATGTGTATGCACTGGGCGCCACCATGTCCTTTCTTCTGACCGGGCAAGAACCGCTCGCCCTGCAGACCTCATCTCCGCGCAAACATGTCGATTCGCTTTCCGAACACATCGACTATATCGTCCAGCGTGCCACCGCCCAAGATCCCTGGCTGCGTTTTCAAAACGCTCTGGAGATGCTGGAAGAACTCGAGTATCAGCCGGAAATCAAACGCGGTCTGCCGCAAGGCAACTGGCTCTGGGGTGGAATTATCGGCGTTTCTGTCGTCGCACTGGCCTTTGCCATTCTCTATGTCGGCTGGCACAGCGCCATGATGCCCAAGCAAGACGGACAGATTGTCGCCAAAACTGAAAAGAGAGTCGGCTCTCTGGAGAAGCAGCTGAAAGAAACCAAAGACAGAGAAGATCAGGTGAAAAAGCAGCTGGAGATCTTGCGCGAGCATATGGAAGAAGAAGCGAACAGGAAAACCGAGGAACCGCAGAAAGTAGCAGCGACGCCGGCGGATTCAGGCTCGCAAGGCGGATCGGCCTTCCCTTTGCCTCAAGTCAGTCCCGTGCCGGGTGGAGAACCGGGCAAAGTAAAAGAGCCTGATCTCGTCTTCCAGGAAGACTCGGAAGCACAATTGACTGACCCGGAAGGATTGGCGCCGCTGGAAGAAGATAAGAACAAGTCGCCCTTCGGCTTTCCAATATTCAAGTCCACTGATAGCCGCTGATTACTCAAACAAGAAAGGTCCGAGATTCAAAAATGCCCCTCTTACAATCCTTTTCAAAGGTAAGAGAACATCTTTTGGAGAGCGCCATTTTCGGAGCGACAGCCGGCTGCCTGACGCTTGTTGCGGCTGCCCTGGTAAACGGTATCGCACTCAGTATTACGCATCAAAAGTTGGGATTTCTATTAAACGGAGTAGCTGGAATACTCTGGGGTCTCTTCGTTGGCGTTCCTATGGGTGCCATGTGGGGTGCCACCATTTTGAACGTGTTAAATCTGACAAGAAAGCTGGGCAAGGAATTCTGGCCGCGCATTCTCATCTACACGGCAGGAGGAGTAGCCGGATTGCTGCCTGCCTATACACCGCTGGGCAAGATGGTGGCGATGAACTTCAAGGCTCTTAGCTATACAACAGGACTTCTCGATCCGTATGCTCCTGTCAGCCAGTGGATTTCCATCATGCCGATTACAGGCACACTGGCGCTGGCGCTGATTCCCATGTTGAAGCGCGGACAGACAAAAAAATCGCTTGAAGGCGACAAAGAAAAGGCTGAAGCAAATCCGGTCAGCAACTGAAGTTTCGCAACTCAATGAATGATGTTGGCCGCGGTAAGTCCAATTAACGCCACACCAAATATGATGCGATAGATAATGAAAATCCAGGTCGAGTGACTGGTCAGATATTTGAGCAGCCAGGCAATAGCGGCATAGCTGACGATGGCGGAAACCACCGTTCCTATTACCAGAGCGAAAATGCTTGAATCTGTAGCGCCGTGCTTGTAAAAGCTGTACAGCTCCTTCAAACCGGCCAATGTGGTGGCAGGAATGCCGAGAAGAAAACTAAATCTTGCCGCATCCTCACGCTTCAAATTGGAAAGCATAGCCACGGTCAAAGTAGACCCGCTACGCGAACAGCCGGGAATGAGGGCTAGTGCCTGACCTAACCCGATGATCAATCCATCTTTCACTCCGATCGAATCGAGAGTGCGAGCATGTTTAGCCAGTTTCTCAGCAGCAAACAAGAGCAATCCCATCACAATGGATGCAATTCCTATCACTGTGAGGCTGCGCAATGGACCGCCCTCTTGCTCGAGGATACCGTGCAATGCCAGACCAATGACACAGACCGGAATAGTTCCTACAATAATTGCCCCGGCTATGCGGGCTTCCTTGCTCTCGAGATCGCCTTTTCGGAGCGCTTGAAAGGAACCTGTCGCCAGCGTCAGAATGTCATTGCGAAAGTAAGCGAAAAGGGCCAAAACTGATCCCAACTGAATGACGGCCGAGAAATCAACACCCGGATCTGCCCAGCCCAGAAGAGCCGGCACCGCCCTCAAATGCGCAGTGCTGCTTATCGGTAGAAATTCGGTTAGTCCTTGAACAACGCCTAAAACGATCGCTTGCAGTGTTTCCATTGAATCAACTTGGTTCAACATCCGGTGGTGAAATTTCTCCTGTCTTTCTTATGAAACTGCGATCTTCCCTTTCTCCGCGATTGTCTCCCTTCCAGCCAAACAGCTTGCTTGTAGCCACTGCTGTTTCCTGCTCCGGTCGATTGTCCAGACCGAGCAAGTCCAGAAGTTTCATCAATATCTCTGATGAATCGTCGTCCATATATGTCATTTCAACGCCGAGGACGGTCTTATTGGCCAGCCAGTTCTTCTCGATTCTAATCACTCGACACGTGGCTTCTATCTTTCCTGTTTTCGCCTCAATATTCACGATGACGCTTTCTCCCACCTCAACCTTTTCAGGCAGGTCGATTTGGGAAACAAGAGCGATACCGGAGCTGGAGATGTCCTGTGTTCTCAAATGAAATATCGACTCCTCGCCTTCAGTGCGCAATGAGGCATTTACATCGAGTGCCGCTCTGGGCGTACGCCGCCTTTGCAATAAAGCTTCCAGACGAGGCGCGGAACACACTAAAGCGGTGCGCCCGGAAAACAGCTGGGCACCTAAAACGCTTGTCGCCCACATGCCGTTGAATGAATTTTCCGAAGACTCGTTGACGAACCACATGCGTGTGCCCTTGGGCAAAATCTTGTTTGCTTCCCGGCTTGTCTTCAGCTGCACGAGAATCTTCTCGCCGATTTTGTCAACAATGGTGGCGCGACCGAAGCCTACTTCACCAGGCGCCGCCTCGACTTTTACTTTGTATGCTTTGCCTTTCTGGAACACAAAAAAACTATTGAGCGCTGCCATTTCCGTTTGGCGCCAACCAATTTGAATGTCTGGTCTCAAACGGCACCTTTCAATTATCGCGTTTTTTACTGGTTTTGTCGTTCTTTCTGGAAGTCAACAACGAGACGATACACATCAGACCGTTTTCGCTTGAAGAGTTTTGCCGCATCCTGCGCAACGTCCGAGGCGCGATCGCCCTTGCTGAGGCGCAGTTGGACATATTCCTCATATTCCTTTTGCGACGACTCCTCGGTCTGGCCGACTCTTTCGCCCTCTATGACAAGGACGAACTCACCTTTCCAGTCGCTTTGTCCGGATTGGCGAGCTATGTCTTTGACTGTGCCCCTGATGAATTCCTCGTGCATTTTGGTCAATTCCCGCGCCAGACAGGCTCTTCGCTCACCGAATAAGGCTTCGGCTTCCGCTAAAGTGCGCTCCAGCTTATGAGTTGAGATATAGAAAATCAGTGTACGCGGCTCTTTGACCAGTCCAATCAACACATCACGAATATCCTTGGGCTTGTCAGGAAGAAAACCCTCGAATGAAAAACGATCGCAGGGCAAGCCGCTCGCCACCAGAGCCAGAAGGAAAGCACTGGGCCCGGCGATAGGGACGATTGTAAAACCCATGTCCACGGCACGCGCGACGATGTGCTCTCCAGGATCAGAAATCAGAGGAGTGCCGGCATCTGAAAGCAAAGCCACAGTTTGATTATTTACGGCAGCCACCCTCAATATCTCCGTCTTTTCTTTCTCGTTGTGCTCATGGCAGCTGATCAGTTGTTTTTTTATATTCAAGTGATTGAGCAACTTGGAGCTGACGCGAGTGTCTTCGACAAGGAGAAAATCGGACTTTCTGAGCACGTCCTTGACCCTGTCGCTTAGATCGCTCAAATTTCCGATTGGAGTGGCGACTATATATAGAGTGCCTGCCAAGAGGTTACCTCGCCCTTGCCTGTAAGCTGCAAAACATCCACAGTAACCGGGATGCCGAACTTTTTACATAGTTTTCTACAGCTGTAGATTATTTAATTCCAGACCTTAGTGGCACCAACTTGCATTTCATTTTCATTCGCCTCCACATTGTCGCCTGGGCAATTTCGGAATAAATTTGAGTGGTGGCAATTTCCTTGCCGGCTGGAATTCTTTTGAAATTTTTTGACGGGAGCGCACTTTCAAGCGATTTGCATCGCAATACGAGATGAAACAACCGAAAGCGTCACAGTCTGGCAAAAAAGCACTTGTGCAACTGCGTCTTGCAGTAGCTCGCGCAACAGTCCGTTACGCATTAAATACAAGAGGTGAGCAGGGCAATATACCAGACGGGGCGGAGCTTTGCGAACTTTGCGATGAATACGCATTGCGCGCTTTAGCAATCTGGCTCGCCACCACTTGTGGTTCACATATATGCAGATCGGCTATGCCGAAATCGATTTCGAAAAGTTTTTCCGCTCTGCTATCTGGCATGGTTAGGACAAATGAATATCCATTCGCCAACATGATTTCAAAGGAGCTGGAAGAAGAAATTGCCTGCATCTCTCAAGATCACCTCTTCTCTGGACTGGCTCCAAATGTAGAGCTTCTGGGAACTCTATTCGAAATGATTGCCAATCAAAGTCTGGATATATCTCTGGAAAATGGCGGCAAAGTCGGATTTGATATTCAGGCTAAAGAAAGAAGGCGCATAGTCGGCCAGTTCTATACGCCACCACAGGTAGTGAAGTACTGCTTTGATATAGCTTTCTCGAGAAACTCACCTGATTTAATGAAAGGCCTTAAAACGGCTAAATCAGAAGTTATATCGGCAGATCCATCAACCAATATATCTTCGACATTCAAGTCATTCAAAGTGCTGGATCCCTCCTGCGGCACGGGAAATTTTCTAAGCGGGTTTGTTCGTTATATTCGGCATATGAATTCAGCGGAAAAAATTCCTGCTGAGAAATCGGCGAGACAGATATATGCAATCGCCTGCGATTCTCTATACGGCCGCGAGCTAGATCCGCGTGCAGCCTCTCTAACACGGCTTTGCATAGCCCTTTCGGTTGCCGAGGAAATTGGTCTTTTGTGCTCGGCTCAACCGGCAGAGAAAACCGACTGCGATCATTTATATGAATGCCTGCTGCAAAAACTGAAAAAAAATATCGGCGTCGCTGACTCAATTCTTGCTGCTGCCGATTTGCCGACCGGTCAAAACAACGATTTCGATCTGGTCATAACAAATCCACCATATGTCAGTTTTGGTGCGAGAAATCAAAAGGTGCTACTGGACACTTCGGCAAGACTGCTAAAAAAGAAGTATCCACAAGCGGCTGAATATAAAGTTCGATATCACTCTATATTTCAAGACATAGCAATAAGATATGCCGCCACCGGCGGCAGTATCGTGCTTTTAGTGCCGGACGGTTTTCTAACGGGCAGCTATTACCGCAGGCTGCGCGGGCTTTTGCTTGCCAACTGCCGCATTCAGTCACTGAGCGAATTACCGGCCTCCATCATTCCGGAAGCTGTCGTCGGCAGATGGTGCGTTGCTCACTACATAAAGGAAAAGACAGACGACTATTCGGTGCAACTTCAGACATTTATTAACGAGCGTGGACAGGCACTGGATTCAGTCAACCAACTTAAAGAAGGGAAGACGTACAGCCTGCCTATTGGAGAATTGAGGGACAAGGAGAACGACTCTTTTCGCCTCGTCTTCGACAAATGCGACCATGCCTTGCTCGAATTGAGCGATCGGTTGCCCCGGTTGAAATCGGTGCTGAGCGGCTACACAGGCATACGGTCTCTGAGCGGCAAGAACTCAATAACAGGCCGCCAGCCGCTCACAAAATCGTGGCGGCGCGGAATAACGTCCGGCGCTCAGGTCAGGCGCTTCATGGTCAACTGGATGGGAGACTGGATAGACGTTAATCCAGATCTGTTATTTAAAGGCGGATTCAACGAAAGCATCGTCGAAAGCCCCAAGATTTTGGTCAGGCAAACGGGCGATTCTTTGATCTGCGCTTACGACCAGAGCGGACTTTACCATTTGAATAATGTCCACAGTTTTTCCGCCGCCTTGAGCGCAGATCCTTCACTCGACCTTCTCAGCCTGTGCGCTTTGATGAATTCCACATTATGGAGACACATTTACAGGCTGCGGACACGAGAAACCGGTCGAGCGCTCGCCCAGGTGGACATCGACACTGTGGAGTCGATGCCGTTTCAACCGCTCAAAAAGGATGCTGCGCAAAGCTTCTCAGTTCTCACTCAATGGATAGCCGAGCTGATTGCCTATAACGCCCGGGCATCCTGTCAAAAAACCGATGATCTGATACTCTTCATCGACAGATCGATCGATCGCCTGGTCTACGATCTCTACGAGCTTGATCCGCAAATCGTTTCTCGAGTGGAAACAGTGAGCTGGAGAACAAGATCGAAGAAAAACCAACCGACAATGTCGCCTGCCGAGCTGACCTATATAAGAACCGAGAGCCCTTTAGCAGAGAGGCTCATTCGCGTCTATACAAGATTGGATTCAGGAAACCCTGCAGCGGCCTCTGAGACTTTTGAAAGATTGCCATCATCAAAA
>JAYRNY010001152.1:0-2325 GCA_041911975.1 bacterium
CGCTTCACTTTGCAGAAGACTGGCAGTCAGCCGGTTACACACTCATGGCTGAACTCGACCGACTAGCAGCCGATGAACGCTGGAACTACCGCAAAGGCCGCATGATTTGTGGGGCCTGCCGCAATGAGCAGGAGGAAAAAACAGCATCCTGAAGGAAGGCACGCCCTAGTGCTGCCCGGCAAAGAGCCGACCAGCGCGCGCCCTGAGTCAAGCCACGCTGCGCTCTTCGGGCTTGACTAAAGGACCCTGCGCGCCGGTATTCCGGCAGCGGGGACAGGCACCGGGCGTGCCCAAATTTCATTTGTTTCCCCCTCAGCCTCACCAGGTGTGCCGCTGAGGCATTGTCGTGCGAATTTCTTCGATTGCTCATCTCTTCGCATGTGATCGCCCAAAAACATCATCTGTCTTGGGTTAAAGGACAAAAAAGGTCAAAAAGTAAAGAAAGTGACCAGAACGAGGTGAATTTTCGGACTGCTACGATCCTCTTGGACAGGGCAGGTCAGAAAAATTCAACGACGTCCTGGTCACCCCCCCCGGACGGCAGCGGATTCGGCTCGAAAGCGGTCAGGCAATCACGGCAGTACAGAATTTGCAGCGCGTAGCAGCCATGGCAACGCTCTCCAGGCACTCACCGCAAGTTTTTGTCTCCGGCGGTTTCTCTTGCGGCAGAATAGTCTTGGTGATGAGAAAAACAACGCCGGCGATAATCACAAAGTCGACAATGGCGCCGACGAAATGCCCGTACTGAATCGCATTGACCGTGACCTTGCCGTTGGCATCTTTGCCGCGCGAGAGTTCAATCTGCGCTTCCCGCCAATCGCCGGGCGGCATCACTACGGCGATGGATGGCATCATTATGTTGTCCACCAGCGATGAAACAACTTTGCCGGTCGCACCCCCGATAATTACGCCGACGGCAAGCGCCAGTGCGTTCGTTTTCAACAGAAAATCCTTGAACTCATTAATCATATTCGCCCGCCCCTCTTTAAAGATTTTTTGAAAATTGCAGATGTAATTTAGTGCCATGAGTTGCGGCACTGACGTAAACAGTACCGCACCAGACAATTTACCTGGAGGGGGCGGGGCGCGAGAGCGTCCCGCTTGCTATGGAGCCGAACCCTGGGGCGGCATTCCCTCCTGTAGTCGCGGCAATCCAAAATCTCTGAGGGCGGCAAGGATGCCTCCCCTGCAAAATTCAGTTGTCGTAGGGGCGGCTCATATGCCGCCCGGTGTCGGCTGGCAGCCGACACGCCCAAGATATGTCGGCTGGTTTAGAACTCCAACACCTGAAAGTCCTTGGCGATTGTCAGTTGACCTTCAAAACCGGATTTTCGGCAATCGGCGATCAATTCATCATCCGTGTTCAATCCTGTGTAATGGAAGAAAACCATATGTTTCACGCCTGCTTTCAGAGCGATGTCGCCCGCAACCGCAGGTGTCAAATGCCCGTATTCATTAGGGTTTTTCACATCATGAATGCGCGCCGACGCTTCACAGAGAAATAAATCAGAACCGTGAGCGGCTTCTCGTATGCCCTCACATTCCCCGGTGTCTCCGGAAAAGACAAACACTTTTCCGTCGGCTTCCAAGCGATACGCGCAGGCATCTACTTTTCCGAAGCCGTGATAGACGGAATACGAAGTCAATTTGTGTGCGCCGATCATCCTTTCTTGATGGTCCGGATTGCTCATGGAATGCAGGTTCAGAAGGGGCCACAAACGCTTTTCGCGTTTTGGATCGTCAGGTGTGTACATTGCCCAGAGAGTGTCGAAATTGTCAGTTATTTGTCGTGGAGCATAGAGATCAATCCGCTCGTTGTGAGGGCCGAGCCAGCTATTGATGCAACCTATGGACTGCATGAAATGAACGAATGCATAGTGGTCAGGATGACAATGAGAGATGCACACATGATTGATTTTGACGTAGTCGAAGCCCGCCTTTTCAAGCCGAAAACGCACGGACTCTGAGCAGTCGAACATAATGGTTTGACTTTCCGACTGAACAACGAAAGCGGGAGGTTGTCTGTTTTCCACTCCCGGAATCTGCGATCCGCAGGTGCCCGAGCCGAGTACCGTCAGTTTCATTTGCAATCCTTCCGTACCTGTGATTCTTCTGGCCAAATTTTAGTACAGCAAGTACGATAGATGTGCTGGCGGATCGTTGTCATACGCCGACAATATGCTATATAGACTAGTAAGTGTTTTTCAAACCTGCGTTTCATCATATTGCAGCATGCGGAACTGGGGTTCGAAGTGCGCAGGCTGAAAGAAGTCGGGACGCAAGCTGATACCAGGTGTAGCGTCTGTTGAATCGATAGCAGAATTC
>JAYRNY010001153.1:0-5811 GCA_041911975.1 bacterium
AGAGCCGTCGGTGCAATCTGTCTTGAACTTCCGCTGTTGCGCCGGGTTTACGGACGATCAGTAGGGGTGGCGTATAAGACATGTTCAGCAGGGAGCAGGCACGCCTCCTTGCTCATGGAGCCGCATGCGGCTGCCCTACAAAGGTCCTAGTCTCGCCCGCGCGTTTTATCAAGACACTTAAGCGTTGCGCTCAGCCCGCCTGTCAGCATACTAATGATCATCATCGTTAATCCGCCCAGAATTGGGGGCAAGATTCCGTGAATGGACAGGTGATCGGGAGCCACGAAGGCAACCAGCTCAAGGGCTAGCGCCGGAAAAAGCCAAAACCCGAAAATCCACAGTGGGATAAGAATGAGGAGCGCCAAACCAAGCGTGGAGATGGTCCACACGGTTGCAATTAACATTGCCGCCGCCTCAACCACCCATAAGAGGCATGCAAAAACAATTGCCAATATGGCAGCATCGGTAAAGCCACCTTTGAATTGGATTCCCGGCACAGCAGGAAGTATGTACATGAAGGCGATCGCGCCGGCCGCCGTTTTAAGCAAGAATTTGAGCATTGCGTTTCAGGAAACCCTTGGAGAACGTCTGTTTTTCTAAAACTCTTCTATCACTTTGGATTGTAACTCATGTCGCAATCGATTCTGCTAATTGAAGACAGTCGTGCACAGCTCAAGGCTGTGAGCGCAATCTTACGCACCGAAGACTTTCAAATTTCTAGCGCTGCTTCATTGCGAGAGGCTCTGGCTTGCCTGGACTACACAAGCTTTGATTGCATTTTGCTCGACCTTTCACTGCCTGATTCCGAAGGTCTGGACACTTTGCGCGACGTGCGCGCAAAGGCTCGCAGCGCACCACTGATTGTACTTACGTCCACTGACGATCCTTTGCAGGTTGCGGAAGCACTGAAAGAAGGCGCTCAAGATTATTTGATCAAGGGTCGCATCGACGGCGAGTTGCTGAAACGTTCCATTCGATACGGCATCGACCGTGCTCGCACGCAGGAAATGGTCCGCCAGAGCGAAGAAAAATTTCGCCTGCTTGTAGAAAGCGCCAGGGACTATGCAATCTTCATGCTGGACACCGAGGGAAATATACTCACATGGAGTGCCGGTGCCGAGCGCATTACCGGATATAACGGCGACGAAATTCTCGGAAAGAACCTTTCGATTTTCTATCCGCAGTCGGCAGTCGATCGCGGCGAACCTCAACACGGGCTGCGCGAAGCTGTTTTGAAAGGACGCTATGAGGACGAAGGCTGGAGAAAGCGCAAAGACGGCACTCGCTACTGGGTGAACTTCATCAATACACCGTTGTATGACGCCGAAGGAAATCTCAGAGGCTATGCGCGGATCGCGCGAGATACTACAGAAAAGAGAATTGCGGAAGAAACGCTGCGCCAGAAAATCGTTCTCGAACAAAAAATGGTGCTGGTCGATCTTTTGCAATCGGTGACAATTGCCATCAACCTGGCGCCCACTGTCGAAGATGCCGTAGCCAAGCTGCTGAAGGAAGTTTGCACTCACACTCGCTGGTCGATCGGTTGCGGAAATATTGTCGATACGGAATCGAAAGGTGAGTGTCAGGTTTCTAAAGTCTGGTACTTTCCTGAAGGTTTCAAGATTCGTGCTGATGACTCTGTTTTGCGCGAGCGGTTGATTATGGGCGTGGGCATTGCCGGAAAGTCGTGGGAATCCGGTGCGCCGGTTTGGCTTGACGATATCTCCAATGACGATTCGGCACTTTGTATTTGGCTGAGCAAACATCAGGGAATAAGAAGTGGGCTTGCCGTGCCGGTTTACGAAGGCATCAGACTGTTTGCCATCGTTGAGTTTTTTGCAGCCGGCGATGAAAAACCGGACGCTCCATTTCTCGAAGTAATGGCGAATATCGGAAAGCAGTTGACGGCGATTGTTGAACGCAAGCGTTTGGAACAGCTGCTGGCAAAAGAAATGCAAAATCTCTCGCGCTCCAACGCCGAATTGCAAGAGTTTGCCAAAATCGCCGCGCATGATTTGCAAGAGCCGCTGAAATCAGTGCAGGGTTTCGTCGATCTTTTAAAACGCAGATATTCAGACCAGCTTGGCGATGACGGAAAGCGTTTCATAAGCTTCATCGACGATGCGGTGATTAGAATGGAACAACTGATTCGCGGCGTGCTCAGTCACTCGAAGATTCGATCTCAGGAAAAGCGTTTTGAGCGGACGGATCTAAATGCAGTCGTGCAAGAAGTAAAAGACAATTTGAGCGTTAGCATTGAGCAAACCGGGGCAAGAATTAATTGCGACAACTTGCCGGTGGTTGTTGCAGACCAGTTGCAGATGGTGCAGCTTTTTCAAAACTTGCTCGCCAACGCTCTTAAGTTTCGAAATCCGGAAACAACCCCTGAAATTAATATCAATTGGCGCCGGGAGAACGGGGACTATCAATTTACAGTCAAAGATAACGGGATTGGAATGGATAGTCGCTATCTCAACAAGATTTTTGGTATGTTTAGTCGCCTGAACGCCAAAACGGAATACCCGGGGACTGGAATCGGTCTTGCCATTTGCAAGAAGATTGTGGAGCATCACGGAGGGGTTATCTGGGCTGAGTCCCAACTTGGCAGCGGCTCGGAATTGTGCTTTATATTGCCCGATGAATCTAGGAGTTAACTTGTGAAAAATCCCGTGGAAATCTTGCTGGTGGAAGACAGTCCTGCGGACATTGCCTTGACTGAAGAAGCTTTGAAGGAAAGCGGGCTGGAGAATACCTTGACTATTGTCACGGACGGCGAGCAAGCTATTGAATACCTGAGCAAACGAGGCAAGTACAAGGATGCCGAAAGTCCGGACCTGATTCTGCTTGACTTGAACATGCCGAAGAAAAACGGTCATGAGGTCCTGGAAGTCATTAAGGACGACCCCAAGCTGGAAGTTATACCTGTGGTGGTTTTGACCGTGTCAGAAGCCGACGAAGACATTACTCGCGCGCTCGGATTGAAGATGAACTATTACCTGAACAAGCCGGTCAACGTACAAAAGCTGGCGCCAATCTTGACGACCATCATCGAACTCTGGAATTAGTCTGTAAGCACAGGCTCCGGCGTCGTTGAAGGGTAGCAATGTCAGTGCCCCCGCGATTGCTGTATGGGAACGAAAGACTGGCCCGCTCGTCAGCATATGTTGGATATGATGTGACCCGATGGGCGCTGGATAGAGGCAGTTTTGACTGGGCGAGTATCGAAAAAGAAACTTCCACTTGTCGCGCTGACCAGCATTATTTTTTGCCTGGCCTTTCAGTTTGCACCGTGGTCGCCCTCTTCACTGGCAAAAGGCGCTTCAAAACCGGTGGCAATGCCGGCTGTGGCGCCGTCGTATTCCGGCACTAATTCCGAGGCAGCACAAGGCGCGACGGAGAATGCCAGCGGTGTCGGTCACAGTACGATGATGCTGAAAGTTAAGCAACCTATATTGCAGGGCAATGCGGTTAGAGAAGGCACCGCCGGCAGTGCGCAGAGCAAACCATTATTGGAAGGCAATGTCTTGCGCGAAACAGCGCCGGAGGACGCTTTTGCTGTAGCAGGCATTGCGCGCACGGATGTTATGGAGAAGAAGCCGAGACCGGCGCGTGTGGAGCACGATGCTTATCGCGCCTGGCTGAGCAAGACGCATCCTCAGTTTTCCCTCAATGCTCAGACTCTTGATCCGATCGAAGTGATTGAAGTAAAAGGGCAGTGGGACAAGGCGGATCGCACTCTCAAGAATCTTGGTATTCCGCATACGACAATCGGCCCTGGACAACTCGATCGCATCGGATTGAGCCGCAGCAAAGTGCTAGTCATCAATTGCGCCGGCACACTGGATAGAGAGTCATTGCAAGGGATAAGGGACTTTGTCATACGAGGCGGCTATCTCCTGACCACCGATTGGGCGCTCGACAATATGCTGCGCCAGACCTTTCCCGGCTATGTCGAATGGAACAAGGGCAAGAGCAAAGGTAATGTCGTCGATGCCCATGTCGTGCTGCCCGACCGTGAGTTTTTCCAGGGCACGGTCTCCAATGCCAGTTGGAAACTCGATGAAGAGAGCCAGACCCTGCGGGTGTTAAAACCGGAGGCGGTGAAGGTGCTTGCCGTCAGCCGGGATCTGGCGCCCCTTGATCCTGACCGGCAGGGCATATTGGCGGTGACGTTCAATTTTGGCAAGGGCAAAATTCTCCATCTTGTCGGGCACTTTGATAACAATTCTCTGCCGCTTCTGCCGCGCCATTTGCCTGACCCGGCCCCAATTATCGGCATCGGGCTTCGTCAAGCGCTGGCTGCCAATTTTGTCGTGTCCGGCTTGGAGCGGGGACAAAATTTCCACAGTCATTGAAGACGGGCGTTTTCATCTTCTGACATCTCGAATTCTGCTAATATTGCGGGTCTAGGAGTCCGGCTGTAGCATCTGGTTTTAAAGATAGAAATTCAGGCAGCATATGATGACGAACAAGGTCCCTCTGTTTGGCGAACTTTTAGTCCAGCTCGGCTTTCTCAGTGCCGAGGATCTGGAGGCATCGATCAAGGAAGCGGTGCAACTGAGCTTGCCACTCGGGCGATCGCTCGTGCTTTCCAATAAAGTTTCCGAGGCTGACGTCAACTTGACCGTCGCTTTGCAGTCGATGATGAAGATCTGGGATTTGCCGCTGGCCAAGGCGAAGATGGCGGTGCCGTTGGCGCGCAAAGAAGGGCTGTCGATTGCTGATGCTCTCGCCAGGCTGGGTTGGCGAACACGCGCGCACAATACACCTTCTCCCAGCAGCCTGGGTGGATTGCTGGTGGATTCCGGTCTGATCACAAAGGAGCAGTTGGAAGATGCTCAGCGAGAGGGTTATAGTTCCAACCTCCCTCTCGGTCGCGTTTTGATTCTTAAGGGTGTGGTATCACATTCGGTGCTGGCAAAAGTGCTGGAAGTGCAGCGCATGATCCGCGATGGCAACCTCACATATGTGACGGGCGCCAAAGAATTGCGCTCTCAGGCGGCTCCTGCAGCGGGCTTGAAGATAAACCCGAAACAGAAGAGCGGAGCTTATCAAAAACGCTCGATCAGGCTAGGAGAGTTTCTCATGCTTGCCGGCGTGCTCACCGAGAGCGATTTGATGAATGCGCTTGAACTAGGACTAGAGCGCCAACTGACAGTCGGCTCCGCTCTGCTGGAGCTTGGTCTGCTTTCTGAGAACGTTTTGGAAGTGGCGCTTGTTCTGCAAGGCAAAGTGCTGGGTGGCGACATGGAATTGCAGACGGCTGTGCGCGATTTGAGGAAATCCGCCGGATTGTCGGAGTTGCCTGAGGAGCAAGCGTCTGGTCCGGAGCAACGTGTCGTTATCGGCGAATTGTTGAGAAAGTGCGGTCTTGTGGACGAAGGTCAGATCGCTAAAGCCATTGAATTGACCGCGCGCTACCCATCATTGATTGGCAAAATGCTTGTCGTTGCCGGTGCAATTGATGAGGCAACTCTGCTGGCTGCATTGCGATGCCAGTTTCTCATTCGTCACAAGGCTATAACCATTGTCGATGGCGTGCGCGCACTTCAGCATGCGGCCAACAATGAAATTTCGCTCGATGACTCGCTCGATGAGCTGCGCATCAATGTCCCATATAAGTTGCGCAGAGACGTGCGTTTGCCGAGCTAAAAAGTGTTGGCAGCAGCACCAGATATGGTGCTGCTGCCAACCCATAACGCACGACCGGCGGGCTGTGTACTGAAAAGATGCTAAGCCCGCTGCTTATGAGGGGCGGCGTTGTGCCTTAATCCACAATCTCGCCGGTCGTGTTGAACTCTGTTATAAGAT
>JAYRNY010001154.1:0-5051 GCA_041911975.1 bacterium
AGTTATGATGATGTGCAGGTAAGAAAGAATCCTGATGGCTCTATCGAAACGTTTGACACATCAGACGGCCCATCGTCTTCTGTGCCCAGGGGCCTTAGCGGGTCTGGTCATAAAAAGTCATCGCATCGATACAACGATGGCGTAACTGTGAGAAAGAATCCTGATGGCTCGATTGAAACTTTCGATTCAGGTGGCGGGTCGTCGCCTCGGCATGCTTACGGCGGGCATTCATCGTCACGTTCCGTCAAAAAGCATAGCGATGGGGCTGTTAAAAAGCCTGCGGACGAATCGACCAAAGCCCATGCGGCAAGCGCGTCTAAGCCCTCGCGCCCGCAAGCAAGCTCCGGCGGTGCCTTCCAGTTTGTGCATAAATATTCCAAAGGCGTGACGGTCAAGAAGAATCCTGATGGTACGATCGAGGTCATCGGTAGTGAATCTGATTTGATCAATCCAGGCGGATCGTCTAATTCGAAGTCGGCGGAGAAGTCGCACTCTTCAGCCAAAGCGAATTCCTCGGCAAAGCCAGGTACGTCCTCCAAGGCGAGTTCAAGCAAACCAAGCTCTACCTCTAAAGCTAGTGCGTCAAGGCCGAAACACCGCACCGCACACAGATCGAGAGGTCGCGGCAATTTTGGTGATGTGCGAGTAATTAGAAATCCGGACGGATCGATTGAAACCTACGATGCGAACTGAGATTGAGCATATACAAATTCAAACTCAAAAAGTCTAAGTTAGGCGATGGAAACCCCAGAGGAAACAAAAAATCATGCAGTATGACGCGGTGCTGGTCATCTCCTTCGGCGGACCTGAAGGAATGGACGACGTAATGCCATTTTTGGAAAACGTGCTGAGAGGCAAGAACGTTCCTGAAAAGCGCATGAAAGTAGTTGCACACCATTACGAACTGTTTGGCGGCGTCAGTCCGATCAATGGACAAAACCGGCGCATGATTTCAGCGCTTAAAGAAGAATTGAAGAAACACAACATCGATCTGCCCGTCTACTGGGGCAATCGAAACTGGCACCCCATGCTCGCCGACACGCTCAAGAAGATGAAGGATGCCGGAGTAAAACGGGCGATTGCATTCGTCACATCTGCCTACGGCAGCTATTCCGGATGCCGCCAATACCTCGAAGATATCGAGAAAGCCCGCGCCGAAGTCGGCGAAGGCGCACCGGAAGTCGACAAACTGCGGCTGTTTTACAATCACCCGCGTTTTATCGAGTCCAATGTCGCTTATTTGCTCGATTCGCTGCAGCGCTTGCCGGAGGCGCGCAGGAAAAACGTTCATGTAATTTTCACCGCGCATAGCATTCCGACTTCAATGTCCGAAAGCTGCGACTATGAGGCTCAGCTTTTGGAGACGTCCAGACTGGTGGCCCTGTCCGCCGGGATTTCCGACTGGAACCTTGTCTTCCAGAGCCGCAGCGGTCCTGCCACCCAACCGTGGCTGGAACCTGACATCCAGGATCATCTTCGTGACGTTGCCCACCGCAAGATAAAGGACGTTATTGTTTTGCCGATCGGATTTGTCTCCGACCACATGGAAGTGATTTACGACCTGGATACAGAAGCCGCCTCGGTTGCCGGAAAAGCGGGCATCAATTTCGAGCGCGCATCAACTGCAGGTACTCATCCAGCATTCATTTCGATGATTCGTGAGCTGATCGAAGAAAGGATGAAAGATACGGAAGGCACGGAAGATAAGGCCTGCCAGGGAACCAGAGGTCCCGCGCCTGACTTCTGCCATCCCGACTGCTGTCCGCGACCGCTCAGACCGCAAGCAACCAGCTCGACGACATCGGCTTGACAAGCGCGATTTTTCGCCTCGTACGTGATACCTTTTGGGGTGCCGAGAACCGCCGGAGGACTTATGTCACGTATTCAAGTTGCCCAGACGGCTTTTTTGACTCTCTGTGTTTCGCTTGGTCAGCTCTGCGTGTTGCCGTCGAGTGCGGCAGATCAGTCACCGAAGATATACGCTCACCGCGGCGGCTCGAAATGGGCACCGGAAAACACTATGGCCGCGTTTCGCAAGTGCAAAGAAAATGGCGTCTATGGAATCGAGTTGGATATTCAACGCTGCAAGACTGGTGAGCTTGTAGTCATTCATGACGAAGATTTGAAGCGCACCACTAATGGTACCGGTCTTATCAAGGACACCAGCTTGACGGATATCAGCAAGCTGGACGCAGGCAGTTGGTTTGGCGAGCAATACAAGAACGAGCGTGTGCCGCTGCTGTCCGATGTTTTGAAGCTGCTGGACGGAAAGGTGGTGCTCAACATCGAGATCAAAAATACCCCCGTTGCCTATCCGGGAATTGAAAACGATCTTTTGAAAGTTCTTGCCGATTACAAATATCCGGACACGATTATCATCAGCTCTTTCGACCACGAGGTTTTGAAACGCCTGCACGAGAAAAGCTCGAGATACGCGATTGCTCTTCTGGGCGATCCAATTTTGTTCGATGTCGGCCAGTACGCAAAACAAGTAGGCGCGACCGCCTGGCACCCGTACTTCGGCAGCATGCGCAAGGACGTGATTGACTCTGCGCATGGCGCCTCATTGAAGGTCAATGTTTGGACACCAAATAAGAAGCCGGAATGGGAAGAATTGATTTCGCAGGGTGTCGACGGCATCGTCACCGATGACCCCAAAGCACTGGGCGATTACCTGGAGCACCGAGCGAAGAAGAAGCAGCAATAGGTAGAAAAATTGGCACGAAAGAAGAAAGTTTGATTCAATTGCAAATAAGAAGAAGAGGATTTATGAGTTTCAAACGCACCGCGATCAGCTTGAGCATCCTGGGATTTATCGCCGCCGCACCGGTATTTGCGGAAGGTGAAAATCCGAAATTCGAAAAGGCCAAGGTCACCGCTCAAGCTGCAACTGACGCGGGTGAATGGAAAAAGGCAGAGACAAACTGGGGCAAATGCCTGACTGCGCTCGAAGCCATGGGTGAAGCAACGCCGGATGCCAACCTGGAATTGACACTGAAGAGACTGGCGCAAGCCAACCGCCAAAATGGCGACTATGGCGACGGCATGGCGTACCTTCAACGGGCCGTCGACACGGCCGCCAAGATCAACATGGCTGATCCCGAATTGCAGACGGAAGCCACCGAGCTGGGTAAGTTCTGCCGTGTGATCGATCCGAGCAAACTTGGCAAAGATGCGGAGAAGCTCATCAGAGACAACAAAGCGACTATCATTGTCGTCAAGGATAAGGACGAAGGCAATTTCATCGTTACTGTCACCATCCCAAACAGAATTGAGAACACAACTGGCGATGACAAAGTCGATCAGATCGCAATGGAGAAGTCGGTGACGCTCAATCTTTCCGAGTCGCCTGATGGAACCGTTGCGGCAAGCAACATCAAAGGATTCAAAATTCACGTCGTTGAAAAGAAAATGTGGGTGAATTTGCTAGGCGTAAAGTTCGGCAAAGCGAATGAGACCGGCGCTCACGATGCAGCCATCACGGCCGGCAAGATGGGTGTCACTAAAACTGTAAATCAGTCAATCGATGCGAATTTCTATCAACCGGTTGCTGCTTTCGTAGACGAGACGAAGTTGTTCGGCACGGCATCGGACATTGCCACAACGACGACTGCGCCGGCGTCGAATACTGCTGCAAGCACGTCGGCGACTTCCGCAACTACCAGCGCTGCTGATTTGAATGTACCGGCGACAAGTGGCTCCCCTTCGACAACAACAACGACGGCAGGCAGCTCGACTGTGGCGCCGGCTACAGACATAAGTTCCACCGCATCTCCGGATTTAAGTTCGAGCAGTTCTTCCGCTATTCCGCCGGCTAACAGCCCGCCGGCTGATGCGGCAACGCAAAAGCCACCGACAATCGAGACCACTACCGTGATCGATTTTAGCGATGAGAAGAAAAAGGAAGAAGCGCCGAAGGTAGAAGAGTCCAAGCAGCAAAGCAGCACTTCAACTCAGAAAGATAGCAACGGCTCGTCAAAAGCCGCCTCATCAGTTAAGAAGCATGATGACGACAATGATGATGACGATGACGGCAAGGACAAAGACAAAAAGAAACACGATCGCGACGACGACTAAGGCGACAACCAATCTGAAAAAAGGGGCGCATTTATTGCGCCCCTTTTGTATGAGACTGGACGGAACTCTTCAGATTGCTGAAGAGAATCTATTGCCCTTGCGGAGCCGTGAATTTGTTGTTGATGAAGGTGTCGAGACCTTGTTTCAGCAGTCCGCCGAATCCGCCTGTGCCAGTGTTGCCCTGGACTGCAGGTTGTCCAGTCGGTTGCGCCGAACCAATAGGGGCTCCGGCGGCAGGTTGAATTGAAACCTGGAGTGCTCTGGGGTCTTGACCCAGCATTTGCCCTTGCGGATTGACGACAACGAAAAGGGACTGGCCGGTGGCCAGATTGCTCATCAGGTATTGTCCGGCAGGCAGGGTGGACGTGCCTATAGAAACGAAGTTGGAAGCAGGCATGCCGTACTGAGACCAAGCTGCAAGCGGGAAAAAAGCGGCAGCTGCAAAGATGGTGCCGGTTACGATTTGCTTTCTCTTCATGCCCAAAGTTCCTCCCAGGCTGTGACGAACCGTTAATTGTACACTTTTATATGCGCTCCGGGTGCGGCTGCGCCGACCCTCCGCGCGCCACCGACATTCGCTCCGGACGCCTCCTCGGCGTCCTTCGCTCATTCGTAGGAATGACAGGCTCCGGGTGCGGCTGCGCCGACCCTCCGCGCGCCACCGACATTCGCTCCGGACGCCATTAGTATGAATGCTCCAGGCTCAGCAGCGCCTCGCCCTTCGCGGGCGTCCTTTGCTCATTCGTATGTGTGTCGGGTGCGGCTGCGCCACCTGTTTGAATGCGCTCAAAGCTCGCACACCTCGCCTTTCGCTTGCCGCGCGCCACCGACATTAGCGCCGGACGTCCATGGCATGAATGCTCCAGGCTCAGCCGCGCCTCGCCCTTAGCGGGCGTCCTTTGCTCATTCGTATGTGTGAGCATCCTGGCTTTTACTTTCAGGATTCCTAGCCTTGCAAGTCTGGGGTTTACCCG
>JAYRNY010001155.1:0-13890 GCA_041911975.1 bacterium
GAAAAGCTCACTGTCAGTGCCGTCGATGCTCATGGGAATGACTCTGCCGTGGCGGTATATTCTCCAGCGCAGTTTGCAGAAATAGTCTCTTTCGTTTTCTGGTGGGCCGACTTCTTTCAGCAGGCGCTGAACTTTGGCATACAGTTCGTTGCTTAGCGCATTCTGCCATGTATCCCATTCTGCGCGATCAGGTTTTGATTGGTCATTCTTTGTGGATGATGCTGCTTCTCTTTGTAAGCTGCTATCGGGTAAAGCTTCTGGAGTATTTGTGCCATCAGCGAAAGCTGATGCAATTTGCAATTGCATTGAAATGAAAATTAATAACGCTGCGAATTTCTTGCTCAATTGATTGCCTCAAGCTCTCCGTTTCTCTGACTTTATAGCTTCGTTCCTTGCAGACCCGCAACAACGTAGTTGATTGCTAGTGCTTGACGCAGACTGATACCAATTGCAGGAGCAGCGTCGTCCAGTGAATATCCTCCAATTGCTTGTCCTCGATCGAAGTGCGCCATCATGTGCATGACGTAGCCTCTGCCGAAGGGAAACACCACTGCTAAGGCGCCCAAACCATCGGGATCTTCCTGTGCTAGCTCCGGACTGGTTGCTAGCACGCGCACTTTTTCTCTGTTGAAAATGCGAATCAGGTGACAGTGAATGTCCATTTTCCAGGCACCATTGGTGACGGCATGACGAAACAGCGCAGGATGTTTTCCAACCAGTGATGCCTCATACATTTTTTGTCTGTTGTTGGCGCCACTCCAGGCAATGAAGCCGGGAAAGACATTCTGATCTAGTCGATCGATCATCCAATCTGTGGTGAGAAGATAACCACCGTTTTTTACAAAGTTTTGAATTTTGACTGCACCGTTAAAGGATAGGTTGTGTGGGCCGCAATCAATGATCAATACCTGAGCACCGCTCATGTCATAAGAGTCAAACTGCTTTTTGTTCATGATATTGAATTGAAGTCCCAGGCTATCCAAGGTTCGTTCAGCCTGATCGTAATTGTCGGAAATAACTACAAGCCGCTCGGGCGCCATCGCACTAGTTTGCAAACTAAACTGCGGGTGTGTTTGTTCCAACCAGCCTCGATATGTTTTCGGCGGAGCCATGGATGCGCGCCCTGGCAGTGCCATGCGTGGCGTTTCAATCGGTCCTTCGAATTGTGCGTGACCTTGCAAAGGAACGCGAACGGTTGTTGTCTGATTTGGAAAAAGCGACTCGATTGGCACCGGCGCTTCAGTTGGATTCGGCAATGATTTCAGTTCTGGTAAATCATTCGATTGGGCCAAAACCATTCCAGGACAGACCAATGAACTGCATATTGCTGTCATGGCAATTGCTGTCCACCAGTTCTTAGTTGAAAACCAAAATGATTTGTAGGAATTGGTTTGCATGTCTCCCATTATATTCTTCGCGCGCATGCGCAAACAGGTTCAAATGAGATCTAAGACATGAATCGATCACCCAATTGTGTGATTGATCGTGCATCGCATTCGATTCACATTTGCAAAATTGCACTTGCGCATTTGCGATTCGCACGTATAATGGTGATCTACCGGTGCCACATTTGGGCGCCGTTTTTTTAATCAAGTACGTATGTAGGTGGATAAATGATGCGATTCCTCATCCAAATCAAGAAAACTCGTAAGGCCGTGCCTGCGCATGTTTTGCATTTTGGACATGAGGTCATTTCAGGTAATTATGCTGATGAAAAATCCTATCGTTTATCTCTTACGGACCGGCTGGGCTTACGCCGGTAAATATCGCTCTGTAATTCTTCTGTACACCGTGATGTTCGCCTTAGCTCAGGCGATGATGCTTGCCGAGCCTTATATTATCGGCAAACTCATCAACTGCATTCAGGCAGGTGTAGCTGCAGGCTCTCTTCAACGCGATCACCTTATGGATCAAGTGAAGTGGTATCTGCTCATCTACTTCGTCACGCAGGTCGGGTTCTGGGTTTTCCATGGACCAGGCAGATTGCTCGAGCGGTTTGTGGCGTTCAACATGAAAGCGGCGTACAAGGGCAAGTTGTTCTCGACTTTGACCAAGTTACCGTTGAAGTGGCACAGAGAGCACCATTCCGGTGACAGTATCGACAAGGTGAACAGAGCGTCCAACTCGCTCTTCGAATTCTTCGACACCTCGTTCGAGATTGCCTACATGTTCTTCAGACTGATAGGGTCAATGATCGTATTGGTCGTGTTCATGCCGGCGGCCGGATTGATCGCAACTGTTGTGACGTTGCTTTCCGTGGCTGTGATATTTGGCTTCGACAGAGTTCTGGTCAAGAACTACAGCACGCTCAACAAGTTCGAGAACTCCACTGCATCAGCGGTGCACGACTATATAACCAACATCATCAGCGTCATCACGTTGAGGGTGGAAAATAGAGTGCACGGCGAGGTGAAGAGGAGAATGCTCCTGCCGCTGTCGTTGTTCAAATCAAACAACGCCGTCAACGAGATCAAGTGGTGCATCACGACTGTGCTCATCGCTTCGATGATCGTGACCGTGCTTGGCTGGTACACAGCGACGACCGTTGGTGCCGGTAAGACCATCGAAGGTGGAACCTTCTTCACTCTCTTCGAATACTTGAGGAGAATCGGAGACTCGTTCTATCAATTCGCCTGGATCTACGGAACCGTGGTCAGACAAGCGGCCGACGTGAAGAGTGCCGAACCGATTGCAAACGGCCTTAGTTCGCCGGAAGCGGAAGAAGAAGAGCATTTCCATCTTCCCAAGGAATGGGATGTGCTCGAAGTGAAGAATCTCAACTTCACTTATGAAGACGACAAACACAGAAAGCATCACCTCAAAGACATCAACTTGACCTTGAAAAAGGGTTTGTCGGTAGCCTTTGTCGGTGAGAGCGGCAGCGGTAAGAGCACCTTGCTCAGCCTCCTTAGAGGTACCCAAACTGCTCACTGTGCAGACGTTTTCGCTGACGGTCAGCAATTGCCGGGTGGCTTGAAGCACATAGCCGATGCCACTACGCTCATGCCGCAAGATCCGGAAATCTTTTCGGACACCATCGGATTCAATCTTACTTTCGGTTTGGAAGTGGATGAAGACGAAGTTCGGGAAGCCATAAAGATGGCCCGGTTCGAGCCGGTATTGAAACGGTTGCCCAACGGTCTGGAGACGAGCATCGCCGAAAAAGGTGTCAACCTTTCCGGTGGTGAGAAGCAGAGATTGGCACTGGCAAGAGGCATCTTCTTCGCCAGGGACAGTGAGATAATCTTGCTGGACGAGCCGACCTCGAGCGTCGATCCGCAGAACGAAAGAGTAATCTACGCCAACATACTTGGCGCGTTCTCTGACAGATGCGTGGTTTCGTCACTGCACAAACTCCACCTCCTCGACATGTTCGACGTGGTCTACGTTTTCCACAACGGTGAGATAGTCGAATGCGGCGAAGTGAGTGAAGTGTTGGCTAAGAACGGCAGGCTCTCGGAACTGTTCAACAGCTACGAAGGCGCCACCGAAATGACGCCGATGCTGGCCACTCAACAGACGGCAATCGCCGGATAAATCTAGGGCAGGCTTCTTCGGAAGTCTGCCCTTTGATTGCGTATCGCGAGAGCTGAGGGATCAGCGCCCGCCGTATTTCTCCCACAGTGGGTTCACAAGCTAATCAAGTTTGACTCGTTTTGCTGGGTTATCTTCTCCGTTGAAGAAATTGCCAAGTCAGCTTCAGGGAACTAAGTAAATCTCGTATTTCCCACACAGTGCGTCACGCAGCGGTAACGCGCCATTGATTTGATGTAATTGAAAGATTCAGGCATGGGAAAAACCGCATGGTCTGGCGTGTTTTATTCACATTGTTTTCATGCTCCTAATTCTTCAATAAGGTCTATTCCTTCCCCTTACAGACATTGCTCCCGATTATGTACGACGCGTACGCGACAACTGGCTCATTGGCACTGCGAGAAACTGGTGACCTGAAAACGCCGGACGATTTAAACTTCTCTGCCGATCTGGCCACAGCGGCAGATTTGAAGCCGGTCGCAGATTTGCAAACAGCCACTGAATTGAAAACTGTTGCGGATGTAAAAGCGGTTGCCGATCTTAAGACCGCTGCGGAGCCAAAAATATTCGGCGCCAGGCCCGATGATCTCAAGCCCGCTGGTACCAAAAGAGATGAGCAATGCTGGGCGGCGAATGCAGCAAGAGCGGCTGTCGATGAGTTTAAGTCGAACCCAATCCTCGGTCCTGGCGGCACTGCGTTGCTCGCACTGGCAGCTCTGAGATTTAGAACTCCCGTACTGGAAGAAATGGCCGCTGCAGCAATGGGTGCCGCAAAGACGGCAGCACGCAGTGCATCCGGCGTTCCACTTATCCGTGCAACCAGAGGGCTTGCCGGTGAAACATCGGCTGTAGCGGACGCGACTTTTGTTTCTCCCTGGGCCCGGGTCGCCGCGAAGGACGCCGGAGCGGTAGTCAAAACTGATGCCGGTGCCGTTGTACAGGACGCTGGTGCAGTGGTCACAAAAGACGCCGGTACCGTGGCAAAAGAAGCAGGCGCAGTGGTTGAAAGAATGCCTGCCCCTTATGTTTCAAGATTGGATTATTCGCGCGTAGCACCGAGAGAACTGCATCCCGATACAGTTGCAATCCCGACGTTTTCGCGTGAGGGATTCAAACCTGCAAGCCATTTCACTAATGAGGCCTACAAAATTGTGCCGGCGCTGTCCAGCGAAGCACAGGTGTTTAAGCACACAAAGGACTCAATCGTTGGAGTCTATGCAAATCATGGAGCAGGCTCTGGATTTTTCGTAGACAACGGTCTTGTTGCAACGTCAGAACATGTGCTGGATGGACTTACAAAAGGTATAAAAGTACATCTGGCAAACGGCGAACTCGTAACTGCTAAGGTAGTTGGGCGCGAACCTGGTGCAGCAGACTGGGCACTCTTAAGGCTGGAAGATCATGTTTTGCGACCCCTGCCACTTCAGTTTGCCAGTGTCAGAGAGGCTCAAATCGGTCGAAACGCATTCTTGATTGGACGCCCGCACGGCACTGAAGTCGAGGCGATGAGCAAAGGTCGAATTGCAGACTTGTGGGGCGGTAAAAAAATCCTGACTGTAAATCACACTGCAGAATCGGTTCCTGCTATGTCGGGCTCACCATTGGTGCTGGAAAATGGCAAGGTGGTAGGAATTCATCACACTGGTCCAGGCAACGGTCTTTCCTCTGGAGCCGCGACTTACATCCGGCACCTCAGCCCGGCACGCGACTATCTCAGAAAGGTCATTGAGCCAAACGGCATAAATTGGACCACTAAAGGCAAGGTATTAGTGAACGATGATAACGTGCCAAGAGTATTAATGCGCGCTACCAGAGACGTTTAAGCTCCTGAAATAGACCGCCGCGAATACAGCGATTGTGTTCCGGCAAAGCTTTGTTGCTGTCCATAATGACAAGCGTCTTAGTCACCTCGACTTCAGATAGACTGTTGCCATGGCCAACGCGGAAATCCTATCTATCGGCACGGAACTCCTTCTTGGGGAAGTTCTCGACACCAATTCCAAGTTTTTCGCCACCGAACTTGCAAAGCTGGGCATCGACTGTTATTACCGGGTCACAGTAGGTGACAACAAAGACCGCATCAAGGCATCGCTAAAACAAGCATTCGATCGCTCGGACATCGTTTTGACTTCCGGAGGGCTGGGCCCGACAGCAGATGATCTGACTACCGAGTGCATTGCCGAGTTTCTCAAGCTGCCGATGGTGATGGACGAAACTATGCTCAAAGAGATTGAGCAACTTTTTGCGGATCGCAATTTGAGCATGCCGGACAGCAATAAAAAACAAGCGATGCATCCGCAAGGATCGGTGTTTTTGCCCAACCCAAACGGCACCGCACCCGGGCTTATGTGGATAGTGCCGACTGTAGTATTGACGAATGCAGGTGTTGTCGATCCGCAAAGAAAGCGGGCGATTCTCACATTTCCCGGTGTTCCATCAGAACTAATGGCCATGTGGGAGCAGTCGGCAGCAACGTTTATCACCAAGAATTTCTTGACCGGCGCAATATTTAGTATTGAGCTAAAACACTATGGCATCGGCGAATCCGCACTGGCGGAGAAGTACAGCGCCCTGCTGGAAGGAACTTCTCCGACTGTCGCACCGTATGCAGGTCAAGGAGAGTGCCGCCTGAGAGTGGCTGCCAAAGCCGATACTATTGAAGAAGCAAGAGCACTCGTCATGCCTGTTGCGGAAATGATTCGCCGTGAAAGCGGCAAGCTGTGCTACGGACAGGATGATGACACGCTGGAGGGCGTCGTCGGAGATATGCTCAGCAGCATGAATTTGACTCTGTCGGTTGCTGAGTCCTGTACCGGAGGACTGGTCAGTAAGCGGCTCACCGACATAGGCGGCAGTTCGCAGTACATTAAGCTAAATGTGGTAACCTACGCGAATGAGGCTAAGACAGCGCTTATTGGTGTGTCGCAAGAGTTGCTGGAACAGTACGGAGCCGTAAGTGAAGAGTGTGCTCGCGCGATGGCTGAGGGGATCGTGAGATTATCGGGCGCTGACATCGGCTTGAGCATTACCGGAATTGCCGGTCCCACGGGCGGAACGCCTGATAAACCTGTCGGCACTGTTTTCCTCGGTCTATGCGCAAATGGGCAATTGGATACAAGGAAACTCAGTCTGGGCGCAAAGCTAAGCCGCCAGGAGATTAGATTTAGAACTTCCAGCGCTGCACTGAATATGGTGCGATTGCACTTGCTGTCCCGCAATCTAGTGGTTTCATGATAACCGCGCTCTGCGGTTTTTTGACTTTGAATCTTAAACCCTCTCCCACTGGGGGCTTCAAGTTGCTTGTCATGAGTAAAATTGCCACGGTAGACTCAATAAATAAGATTGACTTTCCATTCTTAGGGAATAAATCTGGTGGGTTAGATCCCGTGCTGCTGTATATGTGAGAAGAGAGCCCGTTATGCCCCAGAACGATCCCAGACAAAGTACCGGCAATAAGAAAGCGGATGATTGGGTCATCAAGGATAACCTTTTTCATCGCCGCGTTACCGACGTTCGAAACCAGGTCACCTGGGACTTCGACGCCACCGACAAAGCAGTCGAGATGCTGCAGACCAGCCGTTTTGGCGGTCGCCAGCAGGAGGTTCAAGAATCTCGCCCGCTGACTGAAGAAGAGATTGAGGCTCTGGCCTTCTTCGATGCAGAGACTCCCTGTCTAAAATTTCAATACATGCTTCGAATGCTGCGCCGAGAACTCAAGCGTGGCAAGCGCTTCAACCGCCCGATTGCCGTCCTGGTGGTGGCCGTGGATGGGCTTGACAATATCGTTAAGGTGCACGGTCCCTCCGCCGCCGATGGAATGCTGGCCCACGTGGGTGAGCGCTTGAATGCTGTAACTCGCAGTGACATCGACCTTGCCGGTCGTTATTTCAAGGAGCGTTTTTTGATCGTCTTGCCGGAAACACCCGGCAAAGGCGCTCATATTGCGGCAGAACGCCTGCGTAAAGATGTCGAGTCGTCAGTCATGCAGTGGCAATGGCACAAGCTGCAAGTTACCGTCAGCATTGGTATTGCCCACCGCCCTGGTCATGCCGGTGAAGCTGAAGAGCTGATTGTGCAAGCAGATATGGCATGTGAGTCCGTGGAGCGCACCGGAGGCAACAATATCGCTATCGCTCAAATGACTGAATTTGTTGGCGCCGAGTAAGTTAGGAAATCGCAGGGTGACGACATGCGCCCCTGCTAAGTCTCAGCCAGTTCACAAAATCAACATCGCATCACCGTAGCTGTAAAATCGGTATTTCTTCTCTACCGCTTCCTTGTAAGCTTTGAGAATTGTTTGCCTGCCGGCGAAAGCGGCGACAAGCACAAGCAAGCTGGAGCCGCTTAAATGGAAATTTGTAATCAAGCTGTCTACGATTTTGAAGTCATGCCCCGGCTTCACATAAAGGTTTGTCGAGCCGTTTTCCACAGGTAGGACAACTCCGCTTGCTCCCGCCGTTTCCAGTGCCCTGAGGCTGGTCGTGCCTACGGCGATAACCCTCGAACCCCTTTTCCTTGCTGCGTTTACGGCTGCCGCCGCGGCCGGTGAGATGGAGAATCGCTCGGCTTCAATTGTGTGGTCGTCAACGCTTGAAGAAATAGGTTTGAACGTGCCCGGCCCAACATGCAGCGTAATTTTGTGCATCTCGATGCCCTGTTTCGACAACTGCTCAATCAAGTCGTTCGTGAAGTGCAATCCGGCTGTAGGAGCCGCAACAGCGCCAGGATTACAGGCAAAAACGGTTTGATATCGATCTAAATCCTTGCCTCTTTTGTCTGTTTTTTCGCTGTCTTGAAAATCCCCCTCCTGCTGAATGTAAGGTGGAAGTGGCGCATATCCGACGTCTTTGAGGATTTCAAACACATTCTGCCGGTCGCCCAGGTCGACCAAAAGCCGCTTGAAACCATCGGGTCCGGTTGTCAGCTCTTGCAATATCAGCGGATAGACCTTGCCGCTGGCTGAGTCGAGAAGCAGCTCTTCGCCAATTTTGAGCCGCTTGAGCGAAGTAGCCATGGCTTCCCAAACCGCACCGCCCGCACCGGCCGGCTTCAAAAGCAGCAATTTGACGTTGCCGCCGCTTTTGCGCCGGGCGAACAGTTTTGCCGGGATAACCTGCGTATCGTTGGCTACTATTATGTCTCCAGTTTTTAGAAAACTGATGATGTCTTTGAAGTGAATGTGTCTGAACGAATTGTCGGATCGATCTATTACAAAGAGACGAGACGTATCCCTCATCACGAGTGGTTCTTGTGCAATCAACTCCGGTGGCAGATCAAACTCAAAGTCTTTCAATTCGAGCGCGGTTTCTTGTCGTTCCATTTTTCTCGTGTCTATCGATTGGGATTGCCGCCCAACAAGGTTCCTAAGTTTGGGATTGCAGCTTCAGCAATCTTGGGCGGACCAGGGTATTATCGAGCAATGACGCCGCAGCAACTGAAAGAAGCGATAAAAGAAACTGCAAACAATTTAGGCTTTCAGCGCACAGTGATCGCATCGCTTGAGCCCATGGAAACCGAGCGTCAGGAATACGAGCGCTGGTTAGCGCTTGGTTACGCTGCCGGCATGGAGTACCTGAAGCGCAACCCACATTTTAGAACATCTCCGCAATTGCTGTATCCGGACGGGCGATCGGCGATTGTCGTCTCCGTAAGCTATTACACAGAAGTGCCGGAGCCGCCGCCTGGCTTCTTTGGCAAAGTGGCGCGCTACGCTGTCGGACTTGATTATCATGCGGTAATCAGAGCTAAATTGAGAGAGCTTAATCAGCGCCTGGAGAAAATTGCCGGCAGGAAAATCCTGGCAAAGGCTTACACCGATGACGTTTCGCTTTTCGAGCAGGGGCTTGCCGCCAGACATGGTTTGGGGTTTGCAGGTCGTCACACTTTGATAATCGGCCCTCAACTGATGGGTACTTACAATTTTGTCGCCGAGCTTATTACAGACCTGGAGCTGGACGCTGACGAGCCGTACCAGGGAACATGCGGCAAATGTTTTCGTTGCGGAGAGGGGTGCCCCACTGACGCCATCGAATATGGTGTCGGTGTCAATGCCAATAAATGCATTTCCTATCTCACCATCGAGAACAAAGAAGGCATTCCTGTGTCCCTCAGAAAGCAGCTCGGTTGTTGGGTATTCGGTTGCGACGTCTGCCAGGATGTTTGTCCGTACAATAAAAGACCTAATCTAACTCCATGGGACGAACTTTCACCAGAAAAAGGTGCCGGGCATTATTTGGATCTCTTTTCGATTTTGCAGATAGAATCAGAAGCAGCATTTAGAGACCGTTTCGCCCATACCCCCTTGCGCCGCCCTAAGCTGCGCGGTTTGACGCGCAACGCACTGACGGTGATTGGCAATCTTCTGGCGGACGCGAGCACAAGCGAAGAAGATTGCGCGATTGCAGTTTCCCACCTTAAAGATTTTATTGAAAGAGAGCCGGAAGAAATGCTCAAAGAGCACGGTTATTGGGCGCTATCACAGCACCAGAGTGCGAAAACTTCGGGGCTCCTAAAGTATTTTCTGGCAAGAGAGAAGAACACTTCGGTTCGCAGTCTTGTAGAAAATTATTTTTGAGTATTCAAAGAGTGTTCTATTTTTGTGGATACGGCAGGAAACGATGTTTTCACTCGTTGAGTCGAATCAACTGAATAGTCTCTATCTTTCCATTTGACTTGCTTGCCTGTAAGAAAGCAGTAGGCGGAGTTGAGATACAGCGCGCTGGTCAAAACTGCACCTAGCGGCAAGCAGAAGAAATAGAGCGGGTTTAAACCTTTGTAGAAAACCGTGCTGCGTGCATACCAGACAATCATGCAGGCGAACTGAAGAGCTAGAATCGTCCACATGGCTTGCAGAGGAACAGTGTCCGATACGAGCGCCGGATTCAAAACAGTCGCTGCCAGAAGCAGGAATGGAGCTGCCAGGCATGCGTTCAACAAAACAATCACGCCGGCCAGACTGACAGGATCGCAGTTGATCAGAGCGTAAGCATTTTTTGTCCAGCCTCTCCAGACTTCTGAAAAACTCGTGTACATGCGCACAGTATATAGCGGGCGCCCGTCGCAGGCTGTCACAGAGAAGCCCTTCTCTTTTGTGATTTTGCCGATTGATATGTCATCGAGAATTTGATCTTTTACCGATTCATGCCCGCCGATCGCATCATATGTGGTGCGCTTTACCATGATGTATTGTCCGTAGGCGTATGCACGACTGCTTTTGGGATCGTTTATCTTATTGGTCGGATCGCCCATCAAGAAAGAGCCGATGAGAGTAGGCATGATCACTCTCTCTCCAAATGTGTACAGCTCTTGCACGGGCATGAAAGAAATCATGTCCACTTTGTAGTTGAGCGCAGCCCCAATTGCATCTCGTAATGAATTGGGGTGGTGGCAAGTATCTGCATCTGAAAATACCAGCCAAGCGCCTTGGGCATGCGGTGTTCCGTGATGGAGTGCATTGCATTTCCCCAGCCAGCCAGGGCGGCTCTCGCGCCCCTGAATGATCTTGATGCGCGAATGTTTTGCCGCCAGCTCTTTAATGATTTGTGCTGAGCCGTCTGTGGAACGGTCGTCGATCACGACTATTTCGAAGTTGGGATAGTCCTGTCCGGCAAGCGATTCCAGGCATCTGGCTATTTTCTGTTCTTCATTCCTGACCGGCACGACAACGCTTATCGACGGAAGTTGTTCGTTGGGAATCTTGCACTTTTGCACTTTTCGAAATGTAGCGAAAAACGACAACATCAACCCGACCAGAACGACCAGCGCCAATGTGTTGAAAATGAGAAACGCCACAAGAAGCATGGGATGATCATACACGACCCCGGCCGTGTGCTGGATCGGCTCGCCTGGTAAATGTTTTGGGTTGTCATACGGCGCGGATTGTTCCCTGGTGTCGGACAATTAAGCCCATGTCCGTGCCTGTCCCAACCATTTCAAAATCCGCCGATTTCGGTCGTCCGCCCGGTCCCGAGAAATACTTGTTCGGCAAAACGATTGAGGGCTTGCGCGACCCTCTCACTTTCAATATGACTAACTGGAAAAAGTACGGCGACAGTATGTATTTCCCAGCCATGCCTGGATTTGGCTGGTATCTCTTTGTTCACCCGCAGGCAGTCGAGCACATTTTGCAAACAAAGCAGGCCAATTATCAAAAGCCAGTTCGCTTTCTACAGCCCTTCGGATACCTGGGTGGGCGGGGCTTGCTTACTAATGAAGGCGATCACTGGAGAAAGCAGCGGCGCCTGATTCAGCCGTCTTTTCAGCGAGACCGCATATCAGCTCTCGGCACCGCCATGAATGAAGCAATTAGCCGGCAAATTGATGACTGGCAGGCTCTTCCGGACGGGCACACGGTCGACCTGTTTTCAGAGATGTCCAGGCTCACCTTCAACGTAATTGGTCGAACGCTTTTCAGCGACGATCTCTCCGACAAAGCACCGGCGTTTCTCTCATCTTTGGAGCAATCGGTAGAACACATTAGTGCGCGGATGAACATGCCGCTGCTCATACCCGATTGGCTGCCGACCCCTGCCAATCAAAAGTTTCACCGCCATCGCCAGGTGCTCGATGATGTTGTGTATGGAATTATCGAGCGCCGCAAGAGCTTGTCCAATCCTCCGCATGACCTTCTGGATATGCTGATGAAGTCTACCTTTGAAGGCTCATCAGACGGGATGAGTATTGGCCAACTGAGAGATGAGATCATGACGCTCCTTATTTCAGGGCATGAAACTGTAGCGCTCTCTTTGACGTGGACGTTTTTTCTGTTGCATCAGAACCCGGATGCAGAGGCTGCTTTGCTCGATGAATTGAAATCTGGTCTGAATGGGCAGCCGGCAAAAATGGAAGATCTGCACCGCCTGACTTACAACAAGATGGTCTACAACGAAGCGTTGAGATTGTATCCACCGATCTGGGGGCAGCCGCGGGAGGCTGTCGAGTCCGATGAAATACAGGGCTACAAGGTGGAAAAAGGAGTTCCGGTAACTGTGTGCCAGTATTTTACTCACAGGCATCCGGAGTTTTTTCCCGAGCCCGAGAAGTTCAACCCGGAAAGATTCTTGCCGGAGAATGAGGCGAAGTTACCGAAGTTCGCTTTCTTTCCATTTGGCGGGGGTGGGCGGGCTTGCATCGGCAATCACTTCGCCATGGCCGAAGGTCAGCTGGCGATTGCCTCGATATTGCAGCGATTCAAGTTTGCCGTCATCGAACCTGAAAAGGTCCGACCCAAAGCCGGTTGCACGCTACGCCCTGGCGCGCCGATTAGAGCCAGTCTTGTCCGTCGCTAGTCGCCAGTTTACCGGCGCCCGAATACTTCCAGTTTGAAACTATCTGGCGGTGTGATGGTGATACCTCGTCGTCTTGCATTCACGGATACAAGATCTTTGCGCGCCACTTGCCAGTTTCGTAAAATCGTCGCCAGCACAATCTTCATTTCGTATTGCGCGTAAGAGGCGCCGATGCAACGACGATTGCTTCCACCAAAAGGATAGTATTCGTACGGCGAGTATTGGCGGTCCAAAAAACGCTCCGGGCGGAACTCTCGGGGCGATGGGAAAATTGATGCGCGCTGATGCGTAAGATAGATGCATGGCATCAAATTCGTGCGTGGCTCGAATTCGAACTTATCCAGGGTGAATTTTTCTTTGGGCATTCGCGTAAATGCGACGATTAGAGAAGGTCTCATTCTCAGTGTTTCATCGCATACTGCTGTCAAATACGGCAGTTTGTAAATTACATTTGTATCGGCATTATCACCGAGAGATTCGAGCTCGCTGAGCAGCTTTTCCTTTACTTTGGGGTTCTTGTGAATGAAATACAGAGCCCAGGACATTGCTGCAGCGACAGTCTCATGCCCTGAGATCAATAGCGTTATTACCTCGTCTCTAAGCTCCTGATCCGACAGCCCATTTCCTTCCTGGTCTTTCGTATTGGCGAGCATGGTAAGGACGTTGTAGCTTTCTTCCATTGAAGATTGTTTGGCGTTCTCAATCAATTTGTAGATGAGCTTGTCCATGGCCGTTGTTTCGCGCAAATAATATCCCCAGGGGCTGAGAGGACCAAGCGGAACTTGAATTGCCGGGACATTCGTCGCCAGGTGACCGGGCATTGCCGTCAGCCAGTCCATAAATCGGGTGAAGCGAACTTCCAGCTCTTTGGTTTCAGGTCCGGCACCAATTACGGTATCGACGATGATTCGCATCGACAAGCGCTGCATGAGCTTTCGTACTGAGAATGAGCCGCCGAACTTAAATGCAGCCATCTCTTCATTGCAGAGATTGCGCATTCGCTCTCCGTAAACCAAAAGATGTTCGCCGTAAAACTGAGGCTTTATCAAATTCCGGTGTCTTCTGTGCA
>JAYRNY010001156.1:0-3122 GCA_041911975.1 bacterium
CGCATTTATCTGGTCTGCCGAAATCAGCTAACCAAGCCGGTTTTGTTTACACATATCGAAACACTGATTGCCTCAGGCATCCCCGTTGAGGGGGATAAATGACCGCTGGAAATGGCACATTAACAAAAACTAATAATTGTTCAAAATCGGCATGTAAAGCGCATCTTCAAAAGCACAATTTTGAGCTTAAAAAATCAACTTATCAAGGAGCGCTTATTTGGTGCCTGTCGGGCAAACAGGGTGAAATGTTGCGCGGGGAACATTTTCCGTGCAAACCAGACTTTTTACTGTAGAATGCGAAACGCATTTGTCATAAATCCCAACGGAGGAAGACTCGCACCCACACAACAACGCCCAACTCCCAGAAAGGAAGTAGTCCAACACTGGTGTTAAGTAAGCGTTTCGTGTACCCCACAGAGCTCTCGCTCTGGACACAACGGATTCCACTACATGTTCGTCACACCAACGAACATACAAGAGGGGGAAGAAACATGTTCGGACCACATCTCATTCTCGAAGCGTATGGCTGCCCCAAAGATCTTCTCGGAGATCTCGGATTGGTAAGCGAAACGCTGGACGCATACCCGGCACAACTCGATATGACCAAGATAATGCCGCCTTATGTGTTCAGATACACCGGTACAGTGCCGGATGATTGGGGAGTAAGCGGCGTAGTGCTGATCGCGGAGTCGCATATCTCCATTCACACGTTCCCAGACAAAGGATTTGTCACGCTCGACATTTTCTCTTGCCGGGAATTTGATGTCGATGCAGCCATCGACTATTTCAAGGGCGTCTTCAAGCCTGAATCCGTAGAGAAGCAAGTGCTTCAACGCGGACGGGAATTCCCGCGCAGCCTGGCAAGAGCCGGCAGCATCGTGGAAAGCGAACGCGAAAGAATGGCTGCAACTGTGTAGGCAATCTGCACAACGGCAACCTGAAAATTCGAACACCACAGGCACCACCTGTGGTGTTTGCCTTTAATACATGCCTTTCGGGCCGACATTAGACATCCCAGAGTCCGCAAAAGAACTTCCGATAAATCAACGAAACCATTACTTGATATGCATAGCGGCGTAACCGAATCGGGCGAACGAGGGGGAGCAAGAAAATCCTTTTCAAAATCCCTCAAACGGGTGATCACATATTCGTTCGAAGATGCGTTTCTAGGCAAATTTTGACGCTTAGGTAATAATAAAAAGAGCACGTTCTTGGGCTATTTTCAGACGTGCCAGGCTGTGCGACCCAAATTTGCCCAAGGAATCCCCAAAATGGTATCAACTGTCCCTGATTACAGAACCATCCAATTCCCCCGTGACCGGTCGCTGGGTGAACTTTATACGCTTGCAGACAACGGAGCCACCAGCTTTATAGGAGAAGCTATGGGCTCGGTGAAGGTACCGGCAGAAGCCAAACTGGCCCTGTATTTCAGCTTTGACGATCTGCTCGGATGCCAACCACTCACTCGTGTTCATGGCGATTCGTTGCATTCGATCTCATTTCTGGGCGCCGGCATCACGGACGACGACCTGGAGCACGTCGGTCGCCTTTCCGGCCTGAGACATCTGGACATCAGCTGTACAGGCGTCGGCGACATGGGTTTGCACTTCCTCGAAGGACTGACCAAACTGCAGCGTCTAAATCTTTCATCGACCAAAGTAACCAACATCTCCGCTCCCCTATTTTCCTGGTACAGCGACCTGCGCGAGCTTCAGCTGGATGATACTGACCTGAGCGACGGCGCCCTCGAGTACCTCGGACGCCTGCAAACGCTGGAAACGTTGTCCCTTTCATTCACAAAAATTACGGACAAGGGTTTGACCGCGCTCAAATCGTTGAAGAACCTGCGGGTGCTGCGGCTCAATTGTACGAAAGTCACAGATGCCGGAATGACGCAACTGTGCCGGATGACGACCCTGAAAGAACTCTGGCTCCGCAGTACGCAGGTGACCTACCCGGGCATGATCGAACTGACCAAATGGCTGCCCGACTGTGAAATTATTCGATAGAAGACTCTTGTAGGGGCGCATTGCATGCGCCACTTTTTTTTCAGCTGCACACCATTAGTGGTGGCAATGTTGACGTGGAGGAAAAGTCTTGAGTGCCGGCGGCTCGCCGACACCAAACCGGGCTAAGCATGGCGTCGCCTCTATGATTTTATGATGCGTAGAAAGACATCCGTGTCGACATTTCCGCCGCTAACTACGCAGACTATGCGTTTGCCTTTGAAGATGTTCTTGTGGGTGACAGCCGCACCAAAAGCCAATCCGCCGGTCGGCTCGCACTTCAAATTGGCTAGTTGGAACAGGGAGCGAACTGCATTCTCTATGGCGTCTTCACTGACTTCCAGAATGCCCTTGATGCCGCTTTGCAAAATAGCCCAATTGCGCTGTCCCAGGCTCACAGTTCTAGCTCCGTCGGCAATGGTCTGCGGTTCATCCTCATTGACGACGATCTTGCCAGCATCCAGAGAGCGTTTTGCATCATTAGCCAGCAAAGGCTCTGCACCATATACTTCCATGGTAGAGCCGGCCTTCATGAGCCCGCAGATCAATCCGGCACTGAGTCCGCCACCACCGACAGGAACAATGACCGCATCATATTCTCCGGCGCGTTCCGCAAGCTCGGCACCGAGTGTCGCGTTGCCGGCGATTACATCATCGTGATCGTATGCGCTCAGCACCTGAGCATCCGGATACTGAGCAGCCAATTCCGCCACTCGTTGTGCGCGGCTCACCTTCTTGGTTTCGACAAATTCCACCTGCCCGCCAAAACGTCGCACCGCTTCTACTTTCACGGCAGCTGAGTTATCCGGCATTACTATGATCGCTTCTTTCTTCATGAGCGAAGCAGCATAGGCAAGCGCCTGTCCGAAATTGCCGGACGATGCGGCAATCAGGCGGGAAGCGGGCGAGCGCAAAGCAGCAGAGTAGGCAGCGCGAAACTTGAAGCTGCCGGTGTATTGAAAAGTCTCGCTGGCGATGAGCACTTCCGCACCCACCAACTCATCTAGTCGCGGGCTGCGGATTAGCGTCGTGGGGCGAACTGCTTTTCTAACTGCAACAAGATGGTCCAGCGAATTGTCGATTGCCTTCATCACTGGACCATACCTAGTTCTTCAA
>JAYRNY010001157.1:0-4449 GCA_041911975.1 bacterium
CACCTCACCCGTTTGGAGTTTCAGCAGGCTCTCGATGCTTATACCGAGTGTCTTTTGTGCGATCCCAACAATCGGATTGCTAAGGAAAACATCGTTCTGACCCACAACAACTGGGGCATTTACTGGTATTCAAGAAACAAGTTTAAAGAGGCCCGCGAAGAGTGGGAACAGGCGCTTAAGCTCAATCCAAATGACAGGAATGCCAGGAATAACATGCAAATCCTGAATTTCCGGATTAAACAGCTCGGATTGACGGAAGACGGAGAGAAGAAAGTGCCACCTCCTTCTCCTGCCAAACCGACCGGAGACTTTCCTCCATCGCAAGTAATTATTCTTACTCCCGGACTGAAAAGCGGCTCCACATCTGGAGCTTCCGCGACTCCATCGGGCGGTTCCGGTGCAAGCGCAGAGGCTCAAAGTTCGAGCACGCCGTCTGATGATCCGCCTAATTCCGGCTCAGGCGCGATAGTCATACTAAAGAATCCGAAAAGCTCATCTGCAACCACAAGTGGTGGCGATGCCTCTTCAGACGGGGGCGGCAGCACTTCCAGTTCTGCCGGATCTTCTTCTCCAGGCATAAGTACATACAGCTCAGAAGGAACCGGCAAGTTCACGACCGCCCCGGTCAGTACTCCATCAACTACTTCCCCATCAACCTACAATTCGCCATCGACATACAGCTCGCCTTCAACGCCAAACCCGCCGCCTGCTGCCACCGCAGGCGGTTCGCAAGAGGAAAACATCGGGGACAGTCTCGGGCTTATCGAGCAAAAAATCTATGGCCGCAAACAAGACTCGCTTCCTATAATGAAACGGCTGGAAAAATTGGAGATCGACACGCACGGAAAAACAAAATCCGGCACGATCAAGGAACGAATTGATACTCTTAGGAAGAGCTACGGGTTCTAGTCAAAGGTATTTATATATAGATGGCCGATAATCCAGAGCATTCAGAGAAGCTGGCTCGAGAGCTCATGCAAAAGGGCTACGAATACCTGGGTCAGGGCGATCCCGGACAAGCTAAAAAGCTGGGCAAGAAGCTGCTCAAAATGAAGTATTCGGGCGGCTACGAGCTGCTCGCCAGAGCTTATGAGCTGGAGGAGCGACCGCAAGATGCGCTTGCGGTTCTGGAAGAGGGCACGCGAGCTGTGCCGCAGATCTGGTTGTTGTGGCAACAATTGGGAAATCTTCAATCAGATCAAGGAGACTTTCAGGCAGCCAATGAGTCTTACACCAAGGCCCTTGACTGCCCGGGCGTAGACGCTTCGCAGATTTACTTCAACAAAGCGATTGCCCTGCATCGCTGCAACATGCCGCAAGAAGCTATGAACGCTCTCGATGAGGTAGAAAGCGACGATTTGCACTGGCCTTCCCTGGCTCTCAGAGTGGCGCTTTTGAACGGTCTCGAGCAGCATCACAAAGCAGTCGACCTGGCCAAGCACCTGGCAGAGCGTTTGCTTGGCTCTGAAGAGCTTTTCACTCAATACACAATCGAACTTGCCGGCATTATCACAGAACTTGGTATCGCTGTCGGCCGCGGCAACAATGATATTGAAGGCGCGCGGCACTGCTTTATTCAAGCGCTCAGATATGTCAAAAATTTCTCGTATGCTCTGGCGATGCTGCGGCAGGTTTATCACATGCAGTCTGAGAATGCCCAGCATTTTCGCATGCTCGTCCGAGGCACCTGGTTCGAGCCGATTGAGCAGCATGGATCCGGTCATCCCGGCTTTTACAGCACTTTCGATATTGTCGCCGACAACGTAGACGAGGCGATGGCCTTTGCTTCTGAATTGGAGCCGGAGGAAGTCACAGATAGTCTTGTTATCGAAGAGGTCTCAGTCTTGGGTCCGTGTCCGCAAGAGTTGAAGGGTGTCTATAACCGCACTGGTTATGCTTTCTTCGATCAAGAAGCAAATGCCGTGAGCGAAGGCGAGCCCGTGGCAGCCAAACCGGCAGAAACTAAGCCGTCTGCCGAAGAAGGAGCGAAGGGCGGCAAGAGCAAGCCAGCAAAAAGCAAGACTGGCAAGGGCAAGTCCAAGAAGTAGGTAATCAATCGATATTTAAAACAGGACTTCGCTGTTTACAGATCTATCTTCTTGCACAGGCAGTGCAATAAAATATCTGTCTAAAGCAGCGCGGAGAATGTTATGAACGCTCTAGTTATCGGTGCATCCGGATACATCGGCGGCTCAGTGGCGTCAAAGTTGCTGGCAATGGGTCTGAGTGTCTCAGGTACGACCAGTTCTGCAGAGCGATCTGAAGAGCTGAAAAAAGTAGGCATAGAACCGGCTGTCGGCTCCTATAAAGATCCTGACTTCATAAGAAAACTGGCGTCTGCTGCCGACATTGTTATCAACTGTGCGGATTCCGATGCGCGTGGTCTGGTGGAAACTATTCTCGATATTCTCAAAGGCACTGAGAAGAAGTTTGTCCACACGAGCGGCTCGTCTATAGTTTCTGATACCGCCTGTGGTGAATACTCGGAAAAGATTTACGATGAGACGACACCAATCAAGCCGGTTCCCGAGAAAGAAGCTAGAGTGGCGATCGACCGGCTCATATTGGATGCCGCAAGCACAGGTCTTCATACGGTCGTCATCTGCCCGTGCATGATCTACGGACGCGGTTTGGGATTGAGCAAAGAAAGCATTCAGATTCCGGCACTGATCAATCAAGCCAAGAAATCTAAAATTGCACGCTGCATTGGGCGCGGAATGAACGTTTGGTCCACCGTTCATATTGAAGACCTGGTTGAGCTTTACGCCCTTGCAGCCGGCGATTCGGTGCCTGCTGGGACCTTTCTGTTTGCAGAAAACGGAGAAGTGACATTCAAATCTCTTGCCTCTGAAATAAAGAAGTCATTGCAGCTTTCCGCACCGGTAGAGGAATGGCCGCTTAATGAGGCTATAGCAGAATGGGGAGAGGGTATGGCCCAGTTTGCCCTTGGTTCTAATTCTCGAATTCGAGGAAAAAAGAGCCGAGAGCTTGGTTGGAAGCCAATTCACAGCAATGTTCTCGAAGACGTGGATCGAATGTGCAGCAGCTCGGACATTCGATCTGCTGTTCATTCTTAATTGACAAAATCAAAAAGAGCCCCGCTGTGATGCAAGGCTCTTAATTGATTGATTTGCTATTCGATTACTTCTTAACCATCGAGAAGATCGAGTAGAGGTTGTTATCGATATCGTAGAAGTTGGTGCTCATGCCGACATGATCGCCTGCTTCGCATACGACTTCGCATTCGTTTTTGAAATTGACGCCTTTCTTGAGCAATTCTGCGCGCGATTCGTGAACGTTCTCCACGCTGAACACAATGATTGGCTGACCTTCGACTTTACCAGGGTGTTTTTCGCCTGGCTTCATTCCGTGCAGAGCAAGGGTGGTGCTGCCGGTATCGAGTTCTACCCAGCCGTCTTCCTCGGACTTCACGGTCATTCCCAGAATGTCGCGATAGAAAGGTACCGATTTCTTAGTGTCTTGTACGTAGACGATTACATAGCTCATTGTGGAAAGCTTTGTTTCTGTTTTTACTGGCATAACTCACCCTTAGAAATTTTGGATTAGAACGAATATACCGAAAGAAAGGTTGCAAATCCGGCGCCCCTCTCTTTGCGGAGTGCTGAATCTTCCAACGCGGAATCCGGGGTAATGATATCTCAGTGAATTGATAACCGTATTAACTGCTGCGCTTTCGTTGCGATGTATTAGTTGCAAACAAAAAGGCCGAACATCAATGCATTCGGCCTTTCAAATAGGTTGTATCCAGAGTTTACGCTAGTGCTGCAGCCAATGGTGCTGGAGCCTTGATTTGCGCTCTTTCTGTTTCTTCCACAGCTTCTGCTTCGATTGCCCAGACATAAAGGCAGGTGTAGAAGGAAGCGCGGATGTAGTTGCACATTGCGGTTACGACTACAACTGTCGACACCCACAGGAATGCAGCCATGAAGAATATCGGCGAGGTTTGCATTTGCAGTGCGTAGGCTCCAAGGAAGCCTGCTGCGCCGCCCATCCAGACGAGCCCGGTCACGGCTTTGCAAATCAGTCCGACACCCACTTCACCGACACCGATGGTGAGCAGGTTGCCCTGAGCCATGCGGTCGGCGCGTTTGAGGGCGCCCCAGAAAGAAGTGCCTTCAATAACTATGGCAGGCAGGATTAAGTGTCCGGCTAGAGTCCAGAACACAGCGACAATTCCGGCCAGGAAATCAACTCCGAAGCCCATGCCGCCGGTGCCACCTTTGCCGCGCAGACCGCGAGCAATGGTTTTGGCGAGAAGTGTGGTGATGCCGAGCATAATCAATGCGGGCAAGCTCTTCAGCACTTCCTGGCAGGCAATGTTCAATTTGCCTGTGCCTGCACCTTCAGTTAGATGGCAATAGACAAGCGCAGTGGTAACACCTTCAAGGAAGCGGTTGGTCAGCCACCAGACAGCGACGATCATCATCG
>JAYRNY010001158.1:0-4468 GCA_041911975.1 bacterium
CTGCGCCAGCATCCGCACCATGTCCTTGAGAGTAGGCTCGCGCTCCACCCAGTTGTGCGGAGTGATCATCGAAAGCAGCAAGTGAACCTCGGCAATCTCCGGAATGGCTGACTGCACATAGATAGTCGCTTGCTCAGGATCCAGGCCGACCGCCAGCCAATCGAGTGTGATCTCGAAGATATTCTGCGGGACAAGATGGCTGTCCTGGTACTTGGTAGTAAGAGCATGCCAGTCGACAATTGAATGGTACGACTCGTAGCGGCTCTGGAAATCAACCCAATTCAATAGCGCCCCAAAGTAGTGTCCGAGGTGCAAGCGCCCGGTTGGACGCATGCCGGACATTATGCGCTTGGCGGCAGCCAACCTAGCTCTTCCTTTCGGCAGCCTTGGCTATTACTTCTTTGATGCGTTCTTTTTTGCGACGCTCTTTAGCCAGGCGGCGTTGCTTCTTTTCGCGAGCGTTGTATTTCTTGGTCATGATGTTTCTCCAGGCACAACTGCCCACTTTGATAAAAATGGGCGGAAGGTGAATATAGCACGACTGTAAGGCTTGGAACGGCTGGCTCAATGGTTTCCAAAGATTTCCGACTGAGAATCCGCCTTAAAGAATTTCAAGGCGACGAAGACAATGAAAGTTGCGTAAAGACGAGACATTCTGCGCCTGTATAACATTTGTATATAAACGCAATCTGGCTTAAACGGCTGGCCATCGCGCTGAGCAGCGACAGCGCCAGCGAAATTTCGGCGCTTGTCTGCCAGAATGCAGAATCTAACACCGACTTCGTCCAAATTTACAAAAGTTAATCTACCTCTTGACTGCTAAAGAGTTAGGCCGACCGCGAGATTTCTCAGTTGATTGGGTAAATATCCTGTGTGTGGCGTTTGCCGACTTAACATGGACAAGTTTTTACTAGCAGGAGTTCACGAGATTGGCGTCTAAAGTTCGCGATGAAGTAGCAGACGATTGGCAGGAAGCCTTTGATGAGGAAGATGCTCAGCAGGGGCCCAGTGCTGCTATTACTCAGGATGAAGAAGCTGAAGAGAAAGAGCCGACCGGACCGGACGGCTTTACTGAAGACTCGGTAAGGCTGTACCTTCGTGAAATTGGTCGCGTCAAAATGATCAAGCCCGATGAAGAAATCGAGCTGGCCAGACGCATCGCTTCCGGAGACATGGACGCCAAGAAGAAGCTTATACAAGCCAATCTTCGCCTGGTAATCTCGATCGCCAAGAAATATGTAAATCGCGGTTTGCCTTTCCAGGATTTGATTCAAGAAGGCAATCTCGGTCTTATTAGAGCGGCCGAAAAATTCGACCACACCAAAGGTTTCAAATTCAGCACCTACGCCACCTGGTGGATACGCCAGGCGATCAGCCGTGGTCTGGCTGATAAATCTAGAACGATTAGAGTGCCTGTGCACATGGTCGAATCCATCAATAAATTGAAAAAGACATCCGCTCGGTTGTCTCAAGAATTGGGCCGCAAGCCGACCGAATCGGAGCTGTCCAATGCCATGGAATTATCCGTCAATAAAATTACCGAAATCATCCAGGCCGACCGCGAACCCGTGTCGATGGAAATGCCGCTCAACAGGGACGAAGAGACATACCTGGGCGACTTGATCGAAGACAACATCACATCGCGTCCGGACATGACAACGGAAGAAGAGCTGATGCGCCAGGACTTGAACCGCATGCTCAGCCAGCTCACGCCTCGCGAACGCGACATCATGCATTTGCGATATGGGCTGGAAGACGGCAGACAGCGGACTTTGGAAGAAGTCGGGCGCCTCTTCAACATCACTCGCGAACGAGTTCGTCAGATTGAGCATAAAGCCTTCAGAAAGCTCAGGCAGCCTGCCTGGTCTTCCAAGTTGGCCGGCTATCTTGAAGATTGATAAACAAAAGATCAGAGAAAAAATAGCTGCAAAAGCCGCTTTCTGGTGAGAGAAGCAATAAACAAACTCACAGCTTAGAAGGCTTGCCTTAAACCTTTGCGCTCATCTTGATAGGGTTAGTGCTGGGTGCCGATGCATCCGGTCAGTTCTTTTTGACTAACCCAGATTCAACTAGTAAGAAATGAGCGAGAAAGCGCGTCTGGCGCCGGAAGAATTGAGTGCTCTCGTCGATGACGGGCAACGCCAAAAACTGAGGATGCTTCTCAATGACGAGCATCCGGCGGACATTGCCGAGTGGCTGAGCGACCTGGATGAGAGCCACAGACTTTCATGCTTCAGACTGCTCGATCTGGATAACGCCTCTGCCGTCCTTGCAGAGTTGGAGCCGGAGACGCAAGGCAATCTCCTAAAGGATCTGGGCGACATAGGAGTGGTGCCGATTATCGCCAGGATGAGCCCTGACGATGCGGCCGACTTGCTTGCCGAGCTGCCCAAAGAAAAGGTTCAGCAGATCATCAATCAGATGACCGATGCCGAAGCCAAAGAAGACATCCAAGAGCTGATGGGCTTCGAAGAGGACTCGGCCGGGGGGATTATGTCCACCGATTACCTGGCGGTGGAAGGAAAGTTGACGGCAGACCAGGCCATATCTTACTTGAGAGAAACATACGCCGAATTGGAAGACGACATCTATGACGTGTATGTCGTTTCGGAAGAGGAAAACCTGGCTGGCCGAGTCACTTTGAAAGAACTGCTCATGGCACCGCCGGAAGCGCTCGTAGAAAGCTTGATGGATGATAACGTCATCAAAGTGCTGACCACGACCGACCAGGAAGAAGCAGCAGAAAAGCTCAGCCGATACGACTTACTGACACTTCCTGTTGTCGACGAGTCCGGAAAGCTGAGAGGGATTATCACCGCCGATGATGTCATCGACGTTTTGTGGGAAGAATCGACGGAAGACTTATTCCAGGCATCTGGGATCTCTGCCGAAGCCGGAGACCTTGGTGAACAGCTGTCTTTGAGCGTCCGCCGGGCAGTGGGCGCGCGACTGCCCTGGCTGCTCATCACACTGGGAATCGAAGCAGGTTCGGTTTCCGTCATCACTCATTTCGACAATGTGATCAAGGAAACCGTTGCGGCAGCTTCGTTTATGCCGCTTTTATCCGGCGTCACCGGTTCCGTTGCCACACAAAGCACTTGTATAACTCTGCGCGGACCCGGCATGGAAAAACTGGCCTGGCGAGTGATCGTCAAGCATGTATTTCACGAAGCGCGAGTGGGCATGATGCTTGGCATACTTTGCGGCAGCGCCACCACACTGATGAGCTGGATGCTGCACAGCGTTAATCCCATGCTGGGATTTGTCGTCGGCTGCTCGCTCTTCGTCACCATGACCTGCGGTGTCTTGATCGGCACTCTCATGCCCATGGTGTTTCAAAAGCTGGGCGCCGACCCGGCTCATGCCAGCGGACCCTTCATTACCAGCCTGCTAGATGTTTGCACCATGACAATTTATCTGACCATCGTTCATCAGTTTCTTCTCTACACCCAGAGCGGTATGGTTCAATAGCGACATTTCAAAATACGGACGGCAAAGAGAAAATGACCAGCAAGACAACAACCAGCAAATCGCCTAATGAGCGCCTCATGGAGAAGCGGTCGGGAGCCGTCGCCGTCAGCGAGGCAACTTTGAAAAAACGCCATGAGAAAGGCACCATGCATGCGCGCGAGCGGATCATGAGCTTGCTCGACCAGGACTCTTTCATCGAACTCGATCGCTATGCAGTTCATCACTGCAGGCATTTTGGACTGGACAGCAAAAAGGTGGTCGGCGACGGAGTGATCACCGGTCAGGGAAAAATTGACGGACGCCCAGTTTATGTCTTCGCTCACGATGCCACCTTCCTTGGTGGCGCCCTGGGTGAAGTCTTCGCCCGCAAAGTCTGCAAGGTAATGGATCTGGCCAAGCAGGCAGGTTGCCCGGTTATCGGCTTGAACGAAAGCGGAGGCGCGCGCATACAAGAAGGTGTGGCATCGCTGGCCGGATATGCGGACATTTTTTATAGAAACGTCAATTCGTCAGGCGTCATTCCGCAGATTTCAGTCATCTACGGCCCATGCGCCGGCGGTGCCGTCTACAGCCCTGCTGTAACTGACTTCACGATCATGGTCGACAAGGCGAGCTACATGTTTATCACCGGACCGGAAATCGTGCGAACCGTAACCGGTGAAGACGTCACTTTCGATGAATTGGGCGGAGCCCGCGTACACAACGAGAAGAGCGGTGTCGCGCAACTTCTGGCTGAAGACGAAGAAGAGTCTTTCTGGATGATAAGAAAGCTGCTTTCCTATTTGCCGCTCAATAATCTGGAGCCGCCGCCTTTTGTAGAACCGAGTGCTGATGCCGAACCGGCCGATATGGCCTCGCTAGACAGCCTGGTTCCAAATGATCCGTCCAAACCGTACGACATGCTCGATGTAATAACGCGCATCTTCGACAATGGCGACTTTTTCGAAATCGCCCCGCTTTATGCCACCAACCTGATTACAGGATTTGCCAGGCTGAA
>JAYRNY010001159.1:0-7986 GCA_041911975.1 bacterium
CTGGGCGCTCCCGCAGCCAAAAGTGCCAGGGAGATTGCTAAACAGGACGCCGCAAGGGACTTGCCGTTCATAGCGAAAACCTCTTATCTGCGCACTAACCAAATTTTCTTTTCTTGCAAATCTATGTTGTATTGCCAGCCTTCGAAAAACTGACTGCCCAGGAGTGGTGCATCTGAGCTGCCCGTATCTAGATGGACGCTGACAGGAAAATTGGTTTTTTCAATCGGCCCGAGCTTGGCTCGATTGAGCATGAATTCAAGGCATTTGCCGGAGCCTGAGACCCCGGTATGCTCAGAGACTTGCGCATCTTCTGGCGGGTTGACTCCGTATTGCTTCGCTTGTGCAAGACTGTGAAACGAAATTCCTGAAGCGGAATTGCCTGTATCAACCATCATTGGTCCGGATTTGCCATTTATATCAACAATGACAATGATTCGATTCCCAGCGGCGCGATACTCAAATGGAATGGAATATCCAGATTTGGATGCTGTGCTACCGCTGCCCTTTCGCCTGAGGCGAATGCAGTGAGCACCTTGATCGATCGTGTAATCGAAATACTGCATTAATCCCTGGCCAAGCAGTGGTTCTGCTGCATTTGTCGAGAGAACCTTTACCATTGAATTTGACACAGTGTAAGGTCCAAATTTCACATTAGCGGGCATCATCCAATACTCTTGCAGAACACTATTGGAAGAGCCTCCAGATCTGCCGGCTGCCGGCCCGTCTGGTGGCCGAATACCTGCTCTTTGTAGTTGTTCGCGCCCGGCTGTGATCCCGGGAGCACCTGTATCCAACACCATTTCAATGGTGCGATTGTTGATTTCGCAGTTGACGTAAATGGAGTTGTTGGCTGCTCGATAATATACGGAGCCCTCGTCCGGACCCGACACTTGGGAGCTTCCGGCCGCCATGTCCTGCGTGCGTGAAATACCTTGCGATGAGGATGCCGAACCACCGGAAGTCGGGCTGAGCTTTGCAAGTATTGAGTCGGAGTAACTGGCGATGGTGCTGCCCGGCTGGAGAACCGTTACCTGCTTATAGAGAGTTTTTGCTCGCGGCAAGTTACCTGCTTGTTGGTTGCACACTGCGGCATAGTAGCAGAGGTTTGCATCATTGCCTCTGGCGCTGAGAGCAATATCGAATGCTTGTGCGGCTTCTCTGTACCGTTTTTGCTGGTAAAGCTTGTATCCTTCAGACGCCGGGTCGGCAGCTGCTGGTTGCAGCGAGACAGTGAATGCACACAGGAGGCTGCATGCAAGTACATTTGAAAACAACTTTTTCAAGGCGGAATTTTTGCCGGTCATGAACCACGCTTGGAGAAGGAAATATAATCCAAAACAATTTGATGGAGTATGTTACCACCTAGCGCATCTTAATATGACTGGCAGTGTCGGTGCTTGGTCGCGTTCAGGAAGCTTCCCCTACTGCTTCGGCAACCTTGCTCGCATCTTTGTCCGAACATCCGTTTGCCGCGGCAACGACTTTGGCGCGCGCTGCCATTAATTCTTCGGCGTGCTCTTGCGCCCATTTTTCCAAATGGTCGAGTACAGGAATTAAGGTCGTTCCTAACTCAGTGAGTGTGTATTCAACCCGCGGCGGGACCTCCGCAAAAATAGTCCGTTTTACCAATCCGTCCGCTTCAAGCTCGCGCAACTGGTGGGTTAAAACACGCTGTGTGACGCCTTTTAACTCGCGCCTCAATTCGTTGAATCGAAGGGTACCCCTCTTCAACTTGCATATAATCAGTACTTTCCATTTATCCGAGATCATGGCCATTGTCGCCATGATTGGACATTCGAGCTTTGCGTACATTTAGGTCACCTGGTATCTAATGGGATACTACAATCGTTTTGGTTCCTGCGTGCAGATGTATACCATTCGATTCTAGTACCTCCCAGCCATCTCGACAACTCCCCGGGCCAAAAATATGACATTGGTAGAAATTGGAACGCATTTACTGGCGTTGCGGCAGTTTTGCTTCTTCTTGTAGCTGCTTGATCAAGACTTGCAGATCATCATATTCATCATGTGTCGCTGCCGGGTGAGGAATGGCGCGCTTCTTCAGAACGTTTGATAGACCATTCAGGCTATTCAAATAACGATCACGCTCACCAGTCAAGCGTTTTCTTGCCCGGACCGCATCCTGATACTCTCTTTGAAACACCGGAATCACATCTCGGTAGTACATCTCAGAAGTATCGAGGTCGCCCGATTCATAATAGTTGGGCGCCATTCTTATCTCTACATCTATCATTGCGCGTGATCGCTTTCCAACCAGGAGTTCTCTTATTGGAAATTCTCTTTTGTGATACCTGCACGCAGTCTCAAATTCGCGCAAATCTGCGTAGTAGAAAGCTGTTTCTTTGAGAACGTCGGCAAGCGGAAGCGTCGATGGACCCAGTTTCTCCGCCAGCGCGAGCGCATCGACGAATGCCCTCTGGCATTCTGACAATTTGCCGGCTTCGTGCAATATTGAGGCTTTTCGCAACTCTGCATAGACGGCATCTGAGATTGCTTGAGCCGATTGTTTTGCATTGCTTGTTGAACTAGTTGCGGCACCGGTTTTGGCTGGTGCCTTGCTTGCCTCAGCCGTCGGCTGTGGAGCAGGTGCGGGCGCGGGTGCAGGTGCAGCCTGACCTTTGGGCGGCAAGATTTTCAGACCGTCGCGCGCAATTTGTGCCGCTTGACTGTCTGGAAAAATAGCCAGGACGTGCATGTAAAGTGCTCTTGCTCTCTCGATATCGCCCAGCTTGTGATAGCAGACTGCATCGTTGACCAATGCTACCGAGTTGTCGGGACGCTTTCGCATGGCGGCTTCAAAGAGCTGTGCCGCGCGGGCGAATTGGCCGGCCTTGTAGTACTGCATGCCGATGCTAAATTCTTGCGCCCGGGCAGCAGGAAGCCAGGTAGTGCACAAAGCGATGATGCATGCGACTTTAGCGGATTTGGAACGCGGCAACTGACTGGCTCCGGAGGGGACGCTCGAAGTGACAATTATGGCGACCATTGCGCGTCTTTACCAGTAGCGGCCGTTGCCGGGTACGTCTGTGTCAAAATAATGTCTTCTTTGTTTTGAATGGAACTTTTGTTCTGAAAAACGTCGTCTTTTATTTGGTACTCCGCTGAAGTTTAGTACGTTACAGATGGGGTTGGTAATTTCGAAGGGAGATAAGTGATGATTCGAAAGAGTGCTGTACTTGCCTTTGTGGCTTTTGGGCTGGTCATGCCCGGCGCCTATTCGGCTAATGAATGGACAATTGACCCGATGCACACTGGCGCGCATTTCAGCATCAAGCATATGATGATCTCGACCGTCAGAGGTGGCTTTGGGAAGGTCACCGGGACAGTCGACTATGACGGGAAAAATCTGGCCAAGGCAAAAGTCAATGCCAAGATTGACGCCACGACAATTAACACAGGCGAAGAAAAGCGCGACGAACACTTGCGCAGCAAAGATTTCTTCGAGACTGAAAAATTCCCGGACATCGCTTTCAAATCGACAAACATCAAGCCCAAGGGTAAAGGCAAGTTTTCGATGACCGGCGATTTGACTATGCACGGCGTGACTAAGCCGGTCACACTAGATGTAGAAGGACCGAGCCAGGAGATCAAGGACAAGCAGGGAAATCACAAGGTAGGTTTTTCTGCCACCGGCACGATCAAGAGAAAAGACTTTGGCATTACGTATAACTCAGTGCTGGACGGCGGCGGCGTAGCACTCGGCGAAGAAGTGCCGATTACGCTAGATATCGAGATGTCCAGACCAGGCGATGGCAAGCCGGCTGAGAAAGCGAAAGGATAGAAGACCATTCCGGCAGCAGGGTGATTGCACCTTGCTGCCGGATTTCTATTAATTGCCAAGCTCAAGTGAATCGCGTGGGAAAGGAATGAGCAAAGTACTGCTGGTGGAAGATGAAGCCGACCTGGCTTCACAGATCAAACTCTCGCTGACGCGCGAGCATTACACCGTTGAGCATGTGGACAACGGTCAGTCCGCGCTCGACATGCTGCGTGTCTACCAGTACGACGTGGTGGTTCTAGATTGGGGATTGCCTGGAATGACTGGTCTCGAGGTGATGAAAAAATTCCGCGAGAAGGGTGGAAAAACCCCAATCCTGATGCTGACCGCCAGATCGACCATCGATGACAAAGCGGAAGGCCTTGATGCAGGTGCAGACGATTATTTGCCAAAACCGTTTCATGCAAAAGAGCTGAATGCACGCTTGCGCGCCTTGATTCGCCGTGCTTCTCAGACAACAACGACTGTTTTGCATGTTGGAAATTTGATGCTGGATCCTGTCGCTCGCAAAGTCGAGAGAGATGGTGCGGAGATAAGGCTGGAGCCGAAGGAGTTCAACCTTCTCGAATTTTTGATGCGCAATCCCAACACGGTGTTTAGCGCAGAGGCGCTCATAGACAGGGTTTGGGAGTCGGACACCCTGGTTAGCACCGATGCCATTCGCACTTACATCAAAGGCATCCGCAAAAAAGTCGACGACGGCGACACATCGCTCATCGCTACCGTGCACGGCGTCGGGTACAGGTTGGACGCGAAGTAATGTTCAAAGGGCTGCGGATACGACTGACGCTGTGGTTTGTCCTCCTTTCTAGCATCGCGTTTTTCATTCTCGCCGTCGGCAATACGTATCTGTTTCAAACATCGCTTACTCGTGTGCTTGATGATGAGTTGAAAGCGCTTACCGAGCAGGTAGCGCCCCTCGTTTTTATCGTGCGCAATGACTTGCAGGCTCGCGGTCTTGTCGAGCAATTACATAAAAGTCCTTTTGGTTATAAGACCACTATTCAATTGTTCGACGTGCATGGAAATCTGGATGAGGCACATGGTGAAAAGGGTGTTGAGAAGCTATTCTTGAATACCTGCGAGATAGGCAGCGTTTCCGGCAATCTGCGATCCAAATCAGTCCCTCTCTTCCAAGACGGGCATTTGTTTGGGTATTTACAGATACAAATCCCGACTGAGCAGCGTGATCTCTCTGTAGACAAATTTGTCCTTACAAAAATCCTTCTTGGCCCCATCTTCCTTTTCGGGATTGCTCTGGCCGGATACATGGTTTCCGGAAAGGCTGTGAAACCAGTCGAGGAGTCGTATCACATCCTCAAAATGTTTGTCCAGGATGCCGGGCACGAGCTGAAGACGCCGGTTGCAACGATTCAGATCACGGCCGAAAACATGGAGGAGGACCTCAAAGACAAGCCGGAATTAGCCGAGAGCCTCAACATCATCACGCGCAATACAGAGCGTATGAATCATCTGGTTTCCGACATGTTGACACTGGCCAAAATGGAAGTCGTGCAGACGAGTATTAAGCTGCAACGAATCAGTTTGAAACCAATCCTCGAGCGCGAGCAGGAAGAATTCTCGCCGCGTTTTGATGCGGCTGAGAAAACGCTGGAAATGCAGCTCTTGGACGCGCCCATGATCATGGGTGATGCGGAGACTCTGGATCATCTATTTAAGAATCTCATTGAAAATGCCTTTAAGTACTCCGAGAAAGGCGCCACCGTAAAAGTGAGCTTAAAAAGCCGCGAAGGCAGGGCTTGCGTAACCGTTGAAGACAACGGACTGGGCATTCCGAAAGAAGCGATACCGCGCCTTTTCGATCGCTTCTACCGCGTCGACAAAAAGGCCGCTCGAGCCAAGGGAGGCACGGGATTGGGACTGTCCATCGTAAAAACCATCTCCGACATGCACCACGCCGCACTCGAAGTAGCCAGCATCGAAGGCAAAGGCAGCAGATTTACGGTAACGTTCCCCTCCGCGTAATCTACAGGGGCGCATTGCATGCGATCAAATATAGCCAAGGTGCGCTGATTCGGCGTTCCCAGGTTCATATTCTCTTCATTTTCTCCCTCACACGTCCCTCACGAATGCTCCGTAGGATGGCAGTATCGGTTGCGAGGCAGTGAAACGTGATGTTAAACGGTGTCTACATCCACAGAAGTAATGAAAGTGTTCTTCCTGAGGCAAATCTTCTGCACGTGAAGAGTTGCACGAAGGAGATCCTCGAGAAGGAGCTTCAGAAAAGGGAAATTGCCAGTAAGTATTACCCTGATCTGGAGTTCCAACCCGAGGGACCTGTCGAGCCGAGCCGGGCTGTTAACCCGGTCAAGCAAAGACAAAAAGAAGAAAAACAATCGCAGAAAAATCTCAAGAATCATGGGGCTGACTTCTTGGGCAATAATTCTGATATTGCAAAACTTCTTCCTTATGTGGTCGCAGTTTCAATAGTTCTTCTTTGCACATTGGTTGGCATAGCTATGACTCCTTATGTGGATGAAGAAAACTTCTGTATGCTCTATCTGCTGGGCGTTGTTCTCGTGAGTTGCAGGTTTGGCTTAGGGGCATCGTTACTTACAGTTCTTCTGAGCGTGATCAGTTACGACTTCTTCGTGGTGTCTCCGCACTACACCTTGATGAGGTATGAAACCCCGTGCCTTCTCACTTTTATAGCAATGCTTGTCGTGGCTTTGACGATGAGCGGTCTGACCGCCAGAATCAAGCAACACGCACGGCAACTTGACGTGAGAGTGAAGGAACGCACACTTGAGTTGGCCATTGCGAACGAAGCTCTCAAGGTTGAAGTAGCTTCCAGAACCAAGGCCGAAGAACGGCTCAAAGAAGCGGTTGAGGAACTGGCACGCTCTAACACTGCTCTGGCACAGTTTGCCAAAATAGCGTCGCACGATCTGCAAGAACCTTTGCGTTCGCTGCGCGGGTTCACGGATTTGCTAACGCGACGCTATGAAGGCAAGCTGGATACCAAAGCCGATGAGTTCATCCAACATATCAACGATTGCGGCAAACGCATGGAGCGCATCATAGAAAGCGTATTGAGTCATGCGCGAGTGCAGGGATCTGATAGACCGTTTTCGATAGTAAACCTGAACGATTCTGTGAAGGAGGCGATGCAAAACCTTGAGGTTGCAATCAAGGAAAGTGGGGCAAACATAAGTATTGATGAACTTCCGACAGTGAAGGGTGATGCTCTGCAACTGGTTCAACTTTTCCAGAACTTTCTGGCAAACGCAATCAAGTTCAGACGCGAAGAGCCGCTTAGAGTGAAGATATCTTGTGCAGAGTCTGTAGGTAGCGACGAACTAGCCGCATACATAGACGTTGACGATGACTTGCCCAGAGCCTTTTGGCACATAACCGTGAGAGACAACGGAACTGGATTCGAAAGCCGTCACACAAAAGATGTTTTCGCGATGTTCAAGAGAGTCCATTCGGGCCAGGTGTATGCCGGTACAGGTATCGGCCTTGCAATCTGCAAAGCGATTGTCGAACGGCATGGGGGAAACATCTGGGTGGACACAATGAAGAACGGCGGCTCGACCTTTCACTTTACGATGCCGATTATGACTGAGTGTGAGCAAAGTACAGTAGAGAAGTAAGAGATACGACCATGAGGATTGTAGAACCCTGGATATTTCACCTGATGAGGAGGAGGTCAAAAATGAACAAATTCATCGAAGTACTTTTGGTAGAAGACAGTCCGGCAGTCGTAAGAATCGCAGAAGAAGCCATTATTGACGCGGGAGTGAATGTTCATCTGTATGTTGTAAACGACGGGGAAGCGGCAGTCAGATACCTTACTCAGCAAGAACCTTATTGCAATGCCACTGCACCAGATATAGTGCTGCTGGATTTGAATATGCCAAGGATGAATGGACACGAAGTACTGGACGAAATCAGAAATCAAAACGGAATGAGAGACGTACCAATCGTGTTGCTGACCGCATCGGAAAGCTGTGATGATGTCGAAAAGGCGCATAACCTCGGCATCAACTACTATCTGAGAAAACCGGTGCAAGGACGCGGATTGGGTGAGCTGCTCACGGCAGTGCAAAGCCTCTGGCATTAACCTGGGAGCGCCGGCGGCTCGCCGGCAGCAAAAAGAAATCCCAAATTGGAAAACCCAAAAAAGGAAACCCATTCGAATAGCTGTTTATGTTGCTGAATAA
>JAYRNY010001160.1:0-3464 GCA_041911975.1 bacterium
CAAAGCGATCTGGCCAGGCTGAATGAAAACATAGATGCCTACATTCAAGAACATCCGCAATTCGAAAAATACAAATAAGCTCTCCATCGTAAATTCTCTGCAGTCAGCGCTTTCTAGATCGGATAGCAATTTGCAGCCGGTGGACAAAGAACGAAACCCCGCTCGCTCTTAGAGGCAGATGGCGGCTACAGTTCGGTTTCCAAATCTCTGGGAATGTTGAACCAGAACGTGCAGCCCTTACCGGGGACGCTTTCGACTCCAATGCTGCCGTTGTGGGAAGCGACAATCTCTTTGCAGATTGCCAGTCCCAGACCTGAGCCTTTCGGAGCATCCGGACCTTTTGCAAATTGTTTGAATCTGGAAAACAGCGTCTTCTCCGCACCTTCGGGCAGTCCGGCGCCGCTGTCTTTGACGGTGAGCTTGAGATGCGTGTCGGTCAACTCTGCGCCTACCTTGATTGTTGATCCTTCAGGAGAAAATTTGACCGCATTGGAGAGCAGATTGACCAAAACTTGAATAATCCGCTCGCCGTCCATGTTGACTTCGTGCTCGTTCTTTGGCAGCTCGATGTCGATGTTTTTCTTTTCGGCTACTCCACGAACCGCTTCAAACGCCAGAGTAAGGATGCTGCCGATGCGCGTAGGCTTGAGCTCCAGTTCCATCTTGCCGGCTTCCAATTTTTCCAGGTCGAGCAGGTCGTCTATCAGCCTGTTCAATCTGTCGATTTCCAGCTCGACAGCCTGTTTTCTGACGCCGCCTTTTTCGCTGAGCTGTCCATATATCGGAGTATTGAGCATGCCCAGAAAATTCTTCACTGAATTGAGAGGTGTGCGCAAATCGTGGCTAACCATGGCCATGAAGTGTTGCTTCAATTGTTCCAACTCTTTGCGCTCTGAAATATCGTGCACGACGCAGAAGAGAACGTGATCTTCTGCCGACCAGCGCACCGCCCAGACCATATGCGCGTCATGTCCTTTCTTATGCGCAATTCGACACTCGATAGACCCGGACTCGCGCTCGTCGCGAATCTTGTCTATAAATTGAGTTGCTTTCTGCACGTCTTCAGGAACCACAAGCTCGCTAAAGCGCATGCCACGCACTTCTTGCGGTGAGTATCCCCAGTGCTTCTGGACTGCCGGGTTGGCTGTGACAAAACGTCCATCTGCATCAATCGAGCAAATTACGTCGGGTGCCGACTCGATTATTGCCTTTTCCTTTCTTTGCGCTTCAGTAAGAGCCTTGGCCATGCTGTGAAAACCACCGTCCAGCTCGGCGATTTCATCACTGCCCAGCAAAGGCGCGTTTAGTTTTTGCCCCGACGCAAGTCTGGTAGTGTTGTCTTTTACTGTGTTGATGCGCCTGAGAATTCGTTTGCCGAAAAGTGCCGCCAGCCATAGTGCGATTACGATGTTGAGCGCGATCCCTACTACTAGGGAGACCTGGAAAACCTTGCGATAACCCGCTTCAACACCGCTCAAATCCTCCGACTCACGATCTAACTTATTGGAGAAATCAGCCACCTGCCTGGATGTGATCATCAAATACTTCATGATGCGCGAACGCTCTTCGCCCAGCTCAATCAAATAGATAGGATCCATGACGGAGTTGTCCGGCAGTGACGTAAGCTTGTCGAAGGTTCTGTCCAGCGCTTTGGAAAGATACTTTCCATTGGTTTCCGTAATTCGTACAAACTCTGCTTGCTTGTGATCGTTCTTGACCAGCTCCTTCAGCCTGTCCAAATTCATTGATGAATGGTGGCGATAATGCATGAATTCCATTCTGGAATTTTGATCTCGGCGAAAACTGAATTCCAGAAGCGCCATGCTTGCGGCTGCGTATCCATTGAGAACGCGGTCCGCTACCGCGCGCACATTTCTCGTATGCTCCACTTCGAATGTTTTTGCTTCTGCGGTTTTGTAAAAACCATAAATAAACGCAACAAACACAATCTCGAAGATGAGTGGAACGCCGACCAGCACGAGACCCATTTGAAAAACATTGAGGTCGAACTTCGGACGCCGCTTTTCCGGCGTCGCGATTTCCGGTACCGTCAGTGGTGTCATGCGATGAAACGATTTGTCCGCCGCTCTTTTGACTTGCTTCGGTTTTTCTTGCTGAGCGTTCTCGGAACTCGTTGTGCTTGAATGTAAGTTTGAACTTGAATGATCTTGCCTGGAGCTTTCAGGGCTTTTTGACTTTGAATTATCCGGCTCAAGACTATCCCCACCTACTGGTTCAGTGGTGAGTTTTGTTTGTCCGCCTCCGGGCTCGTCATTTGGCTTGTTTTCGTGGCCAGCTGGCTTCCCGTTCAACATAGATTAACTTATACAAGACCATGCCTGAGTGCTTTTACCGCTGCCTGTGTTCGGTCTGACACTGCCAGTTTATCCATAATATGCTTGATATGGGTTTTGACAGTGTCTTTTTTAATCGAAAGGCGATCTCCAATCTCTTGATTGGATAAGCCCTCAACTATCAATTGCAAAACCTGCAATTCGCGCTCGGACAACTGTTCGTAAACGACTTCATTGGGAGCCGAAGCGGCGCCCGATTTAGGCAGGGCGCGCAGAACCTTATGAGCGATTGTGGAGTCGATCCAGAGGTCTCCCCTGACCACTGCGTTGACGGCTGTCTCCAGCCGGCTGAAGTCGGCATCTTTCAGGCAATATCCATTGGCTCCAGCCGCCAGGGCGGCAAAAATATCGCGCTCATCATCATGCGACGTAAGCATAATCACTTTAATGTCCGGCCACTTTTGCTTCAATTGCTGGCAGGCCTCGATGCCGTCCATTATCGGCATTCCAACGTCGAGCAAGATGACTGCAGGTTTTTCGCGGTCCGCAACCAGAATTGCCTCGCGTCCGTTGGACGCCTGGTGAATAGAGGATACGAAGTCACATTGCTCGAAGAGGACCTTCAAGCCTGCTCTCAAATTGGTATTGTCATCTACGATGAGAATTGAGTGTTTAGTCATTGGAAGTTCCATTCCCTGGAGAGATTAGCGCAGTTACGTCGTTGAATCTACGTTTGTTTGGCAAGGTAATGTAGCGGTAAAGGTCGTGCCCGTTTTTTCGTCGCTGGTGAAACTGATTGTCCCTCCTAATGCGTGGGCGATTTGCTGCGACAAGTAGAGACCGATTCCGGTCCCACCTGCAGACTGTTGTCCCAGTTCGCCCTGCCAAAACGGGGTGAACAGTTTTTCTTTGTCCTTTTCATGAATCCCGGGACCTGTGTTGTGAACGTCAATGCTCACTTGATCTTCGCTCTTCCTCAATGTGACTGTTACTACAGTCTGGCTGGCTGAATATTTGATCGCATTTTCCAGAAGATTACCAATCAGATGTTTGAGCGCCGATTCGTCGGAATCGACGTGGATTTGCTCTTCCGGATGGTGCAGCGTAATCGAGACTTCCGAAAGCTGACATCGATAATCAAACCCGCCGATAATGCCTTTGATGAGTTCA
>JAYRNY010001161.1:0-1924 GCA_041911975.1 bacterium
CAAATCAAAGACGGACAGCTCCAAGACAGAAACCAAGTCAGATACCAAAACTGGTGACAAGTCGAGCGACAATACGGCAGCTAAATCGAAGTGAGGAGAACGCCATGAGTTCTGCCTGGTACGATCCTAATTTCATCATCTTTGCGCTCTTTACCGGATACACACTGGGAGTAATTCTGGAGACGCCGGTTTTGCTGGCTGGTCTTTCGGCTTGTCATTCATTCAAGACGAAATTGAAGGCCGGGTTTCTTCTAACTGCGTGCACATATCCTTTCGTGGTTATAGTGATGCCGCGACTCATAAATCCCGAGATACACAACACGTTGTATCTGGCCGTAACCGAGACACTTGTCCCGATTGCCGAATGTGCAATATTCTGGTTTGTTTTCCACCGTGGCATGCATTTCAATTCCAATGGAACCGTGACAGTCTCCAGGCATGTAATGATGCGCGATTTTGCAGTGATTACTGCCGCCAATTTGTTTTCGTTTGGAGTTGGTGAACTTATTTCCTTTTACCTCACAAAACTGTGACCTGAAATTGGTGACTCTTGTGTTCAAACTCTACAGGTGTAATTGTTGAACGAAATAATGCAAGCAATCTTGGAAAACTATCAGTGCGCGCTGATCGTTTTTGCTTGTCTGTTTGTCCTGGAGAGATTTCGTCCAGTGGAAGAGAATCAGCCGTTTTCTGGCCTTGTCTTCAATCTTGTTCTCGCTCTTGTTCTGACTGCGACAACTCAGGTATCAATGAGAGCTATTGCAAGTATTTTGCCACCGATGCCGTTTCATCCCGTTTTAACGATTGCGCCGCAAACAACATGGCATGGGAAGATCGGTTGCGAAATACTGGTGCTGTTTCTGTACGATTTTTTTGCATACTGGTTGCATAGACTAGAGCATAGCATTCCACTTCTGTGGAAAATGCATAAGCTGCACCATGAAGAAGAACATTTGAATGTCACGACGACTAACAGGCATCATCCTTTAGAAGCAGTTCTTCGGGTGCCGTTTGTCATGCTGCCTCTGGTCACACTTTTTGATTTGCCTTTTGTTCCTTTAGCGTTCGGTGTATCGCTGGGGATATTGCTTCCATCCTTTTCGCACATGAACTTGCGCTTGGAGTTTGGACGATTGACACCTCTAATTATCGGACCACAACTTCACCGGTTGCATCATTCTTCAGAGTCGAGTCATTTCAACAAGAACTTTGCGAACATCTTTCCGATCTGGGATATCTTGTTCGGCACGTATCTCGCTCCTGAAAGAGGAGAATTCCCGCCGACTGGTTTGAAGTCGGCGGGAAGTTCACAGGGTGCTGTAGCGGCAGCGGATGTCTCTTTTATAGGGGCGGCATAAACTTCTGCCGGCAAGCTGCCGGCGCTCACAGGCTAAACGAAGTTGAGCAATTCGTCGTAGCGAGCGGCGACGGCGGTTATCAGTTCCCACGGCAATGATTTCTTGCCTGGCTCCTTTGGAAGGTCAGGTTTTAGAGAGTAGTTGATCACTTCCTCGTACTCTGCTGGCAAACTGCTGCCGTAATGCGCCCACAAAAATCTAATGCCGCGCGAGGCTGCAACGATTCCGTCTTTCGCAAGGCTATCGCCGATGAACAGCGTCTCTTGCGGATAGACATCAAAGTCTTTCAAAACTTGATCCAAACCGATAGGGCATGGCTTTTCGTACTCGAACGGCAAAATTTGCAGGCGTGTTTGCAAATCTGCGGTTTCCTTTCTGAGCTTTTCAACTCGCTCGCGACCATGCTGGAAGGAAATCGGACGGAATGGATCGTCTGTAGCGGGCTCCACTGTCTCCAGTGAATAGACAGCATCGAGAAGACCGTCGAAGATCTGCTTGTTTCGGACGCGCGCCATGTATTCGGGTGCGTCGCTCAGAGCAACGACTTTTATGCCCTTGCTCTTCAG
>JAYRNY010001162.1:0-1887 GCA_041911975.1 bacterium
AAACCCAAATGTAGCGGATTACTACACATCACGTGCGGAAATCTACAAGCATCTAAACCAGCCCGACAGAGCGGCAGAAGATCTAAAACGCGTACATAACCTGGAAACAACCGGCTCAGTAAATGGTGACTAGCCGGCGATAGCCGGCAGTTTGCCGGCATCTGCAGGGTCGCATGCGGCGAGCCCCTGTGATTCTCTAATCGAACAATTCCTTGCCGACGTTCGGTCTTTTCGGGACAACGAACCAGAAGACGCTGCCGCCTCCTTCGTTTTCATCAATACCGATGCGTCCGCCATGGGCCTCGACGATGGTTTTGCATATAGCCAGACCAAGCCCGGTGCCTTTGCGCTCGCCTTCCGAGCCAGTTCCCACCTGGCGGAATTTTTCAAAGACGGCTTCGCGCTTGTCCTCGGGAATGCCAGGCCCATGGTCGGCGACACGAAACTCGGCTTCCGTCTCGGTGGTATCGTGACCGGTGCCATTTCCACCTGAGCGGCAGGTGATCTTGATTTCTTGATCGTCCGGAGAGAACTTGATGGCGTTATTTATCAAGTTCTGCAGCACGCGTTTCAGCCGCTCTTTGTCGACCATCAGGTCCAATTCATCGCACTCTTGCACCACACTGATTTTGCGCGACTCTGCTTCAGGCAGCACGGTGCTGACGGCATCACTGACCATCTGAGCCGGCTCACTCTCCTCGTAGTCGAGTTTGAAACCCGATGATTCGAATCTCTCTATATCGAGAAGGTCGTTAATGATGGCGATCAATGAAGCCACAGAGCGCCTTCCCACGCTGACCAGCCGGTGCCCGCGCTCGTTCAAATCCCCGGCCACGCCTTCCAGTATGAGGTCAAGCGTGATTCCCAGAGAAGAAAGCGGAGCGCGCAGGTCGTGGCTGACCATGGCGATAACTTCTTGTTTCAGCCGCTCGGCTTCTTTTCTTGCCGTCACGTCTCTAATGATTAGAAACAGGTGCTGATCCAGTTTGGACCAACTGCCGACCATTTCCATGTCCCGATAGCGACCGTCGCTGCCGGCCAGGCGAGCTTCGAATTCGACTTCCTTGCCTTCGCTCTTGATGCGGCTGAGCGCATCGTATGCGGCTTTTCTATCTTCTTCATGTACGTATGACTGGAAGAGGCTGCCCCTGACTGATTCTTGATCGTAGCCAAGCCGGCTGGTAACGGCGGGGTTTACTTCGTTGAAGCGGAAAGTATCATCCAGAGAACAAATGATTTCGGCTGTATTGTCGATCATGGCTCGTTCTTGCTTGCGTGTCGCCGCCAGGTCCGAGGCTAGACTATGCACGACCTGGTCCAGCCGAGCCAATTCATCATCGCCGGACATCGGCAAACCAAGCGGTTTTCCAAAAGAAATCGACATCGTGTTGTACATGAGCTGCCGAAATCTCATACCCAGACTCATAGAGAAAAACAATCCGGAGCCAATCGCCAGACCTAAGTTGGTAATAGTCATTATGCGCAGAAGACTCTCGAGCTCGGCACGGCTCTGTTGCTCCTTAGCCCGTGTCAAAGCTCTTACTTTCGCCTGCTGCTCGATCGTTCTTTCTCCAATTACGCGGATACGTTTGCAAAGGCTCTTGACCGTTCCTGAGATATGAGTGCTCTCTATGTCCCAGACTTCTTCTTGTTTGAAATCAGCAGCCTGCTCGAGAGTAGTGCTCACTTCTGCGATGATTGCAGCAAATCCTTTTACACCGGAGGACTGATCGGTGGTGCGAGCAGCCAGGCGCTTCAATTCCTCTGTATGCGAATCCAGCTTGGCATAATTAGACTCAATCTCAATAAGGAAGGTCGGGTCTTTGGCGGCCTGGAACATGAACATCCCGGCGCCTATGGACATTACATCGTTCAATACTTCATTAA
>JAYRNY010001163.1:0-5591 GCA_041911975.1 bacterium
AAGCTTTTCTTGCAGCTTACCTGTGCTCGCTGATTCTCTTTTTCCAGCTCCGTGTTGCCGACGAATTCAAAGACCACGAAGAAGATTGCCGCTATCAGCCTGAGCGCCCAGTCCCGCGCGGCTTGATCAAACTCAAGGAATTAGGAGTTCTTGGTCTTCTGGGCGCAGCCGTTCAAGCTTCTCTCGCCTTTACTTATCAACAAAGTCTGCTTCTGCCGCTGCTGCTTACCTGGCTCTACTTCGCTCTCATGAGTGTCGAGTTCTTTGTCGGAGATTGGCTCAGGAAACGGCCATTCACTTATCTCTGGACGCACATGCTGATACTTCTCTTTGTAGACATTTTCGTCACGGCTTTCGACTGGATGAAAGGCACCACAGTGCCACCATCAGGACTCTGGCTTTTCCTGGCAGTCAGTTTTTGCAATGGAGTAATCATTGAAATTGGACGCAAAATAAAATCAGCCTCCGAGGAAAAGACTGGTGTCACCAGCTATACATCAGCTTGGGGGCAGAGCCCGGCCGTCATCGCCTGGTTGCTCGCTATTGCCGCGTCCGGATCTCTAGCCATTGCCACTGCCGCAAAATTGGGATTTGCTCTGCCGATTATCATCCTGACCTTGCTGCTTCTTTCGGCAGCCGCTTATCTCGCATTCAGGTTCATGAGAAACCCATCGAGCGGAAAGCCATTCGAGAGCTTCTCAGGAATATGGACACTGGTAACTTACCTGGCACTGGGAGCCGTTCCATCAATGGTCTCAGCATTGGCAAAAACATTTTGAGCGCACTCAAGGCAAAACATGAAAAACATCATCCTCGAATTTGAAGTACACAATCCGGAGCATACGGGAAACAAGGCGGCGAACCTTGCTCGCCTGAAAGCCGCAGGATTCGCTGTACCATCTTTCATCACTATACTGCCCAGCGCGTTTCGCACCGATTCTTCCTGGCAAGATCCGATCCTCGAAGATGAGTTAAAAGAAGCACATGCCCTGTTCAATGTCGGTAGTGCACTGCTGGCGGTGCGCTCCTCGGCTGTCGGAGAAGACGGGCAGACGACATCTTTTGCCGGGCAGCTGGATACTTTTCTAAACGTCAGCAGCGAATGGGTGATCACAGCAGCACGCTCTGTCTGGCTGTCGGGAACTACTGAAAGACTGAAGACGTACTGCAAGGAAATGGGAATTCAGGATCACTGCGACGCTTCACAAACAGGTCCAGCCGTCGTCGTTCAAAAAATGGTGGATGCTAAAATCGCCGGTGTTGCATTTAGCGCGGACCCTGTAACTGGAGAGAGAAACACTGTCGTTATCAACGCAGTAAACGGACTGGCTGAACGTCTGGTGTCCGGCGAAGTGGACGGCGAGCTGGTTTATGTTCACCACGGCAGGACAATCACTCGGCACGCACAAATTTCGAAAAACACCGGCGACTCCGAGCTTACAGAGACGATTGTTTTCGAAATTGCGCATGTAGCCAGAGAGATTGAAACACTTTTCGGTTGCCCTCAAGACATTGAATGGGCGCACGACGGATCGCAACTTTTCATCTTGCAGGCTCGACCTATCACCACCTTGCCTGAGGAAAAGCCCCATGGCAATTTGAGAATCTGGGACAACAGCAATATTTCCGAAAGCTACCAGGGAGTGACCACACCGCTTACATTCAGCTTTGCGGCCAAAGCGTACGAGCATGTCTACATCCACTTCTGCCGCCTCATGGGTGTTTCTCAGGAACGAATAAATGCCAATCATGAAATCTTTCCGCGCATGTTGGGCTTCATCCGCGGGCGCATCTACTACAACCTCGTCAATTGGTACCGCCTCCTCGCGCTCTTACCAGGCTTTCAGATCAATCGCCCATTCATGGAACAGATGATGGGCGTCAAGGAAGAACTGCCGGCTGAAATTATTGAGACAGTTGTCGCGGAAAACAAAGTTTCTCCTGCAAAAGCGTATTGGAATTTCTCTAAATCATTGCTGGCAATGATCGTTCGTTTTGCCAATATTGGCAGGGAAATTGCCGGATTCCAAAACCACTTCAATACGACGCTCGAGGCTGTACCAAATGACTTGTCTGAGCTAAACACGGATCAATTGGCGAAACTTTACCGCGGGCTGGAAGGAAAACTTCTCAGCGCCTGGGACGCTCCTCTGGTCAATGATTTTTTCGCCATGATCTTCTTCGGACTGCTTGGCTCGCTGAGCAAGAAGTGGCTGCCACAAGAAAGCTTCTCGCCTCATGAATTGCTTGTTGCCTCCGGTGGAATTGTAAGCGCGGAGCCAGCCAGACTGATCGGCAAGATGGCTGAAATTGCAAGAGAAGACAAAGAATTGAAGAACCTCTTGAACGACGGAAAAATCTCTCAGATTGAAGAACATTTAGTCCGCAATGAAAAGTTTGCCGTCATATTCAAAAACTATCTGGAGAAATTCGGCGACCGTTGCTTCAACGAGTTGAAGCTCGAAAGTCCCACATTGAATGACAATCCACTTCCTTTATTGCGAAACATAGGTGCCATGGCATCGATGCCTAATAAGAACAAAATCGAAAGAAAAGAAACGAGAGAAAGAACAGATCCCAGAGTCGACATTTCGAAATTGCCTGTGCTTAAGAATCTGGTCTTCACCTTCGTCGCAGATCAAGCGGTAGAACGAATTCGCTGGCGCGAAAATCTCCGCTTCGAACGCACCAGACTGTTCGGATTGGTCAGACGAATTTTTCTTGAGTTTGGAAGACAGTTCGAGCAAGAAGGAATTTTGCAAACCGCCGGCGACATCTTCTATCTGGAAGTCGAGGAAGTCCTGAACTTCATCGAAGGCAAGAGCACTACTGCAAATTTGGCAGAACTAGCTCTGTTGAGAAGAAAGGAATCACAGCAGTTTAGAAACGAAGCCGCGCCGCCCAATCGCATCTCTTATAAAACTGTAGGGGCGGCTTACATGCCGGCCGATGCCGGCGAGCCGCCGGCGCTCCCAGGTTTATGCGATTCACCTTCAGAGAAACAAGGGCTCGGCTGCTCTCCCGGCATCGTCACCGGACGCGTGCGCGTAGTGCGGGACCCTGCATCTGCAAAACCTCTGGAGGATGAAATCCTCATCGCCGAAAGAACAGATCCAGGTTGGATCGTTCTCTTCACTCAAGCAAAAGGCATCATTGTCGAATACGGCAGCTTACTGTCTCACACGGCAATCGTCTCGCGTGAACTTGGAATACCTGCGATTGTGTCCGCTTCCGGAGTAATGAATTGGCTGCGCGACGGAGACCTGATCGAGTTTGACGGCAAGACCGGACGCATCGCTCGACTGGAAACTTGTGCCTCAAACTCGCGTGAAAACACCCACGAAAATACAACCCCAGATTCGGAACATGATCTCGGCGACAACGTCGTGAAACTCATTGATTCCGACAGTCTCCGCAGGGAGGCGAGCTAGGAGGGGCGTAAGATGAAAAAATTCAACTCCACTCTTGCTTTGAAAAACAGAACGGAATTTCGCTTCTCAGAAATCGAAAACCACGCTGATTTTTCACGCATCCGTTATGCCCAGTGCTGGGAAGATGCCGACGTCTTGCTGGAAGCACTAAATATAAAACCAGGTGATGTCTGTCTTTCCGTCGCCTCTGCCGGAGACAATAGTTTGTCGCTTTTGGCGGCAAATCCAGCCAAAGTCATCGCTGTCGATTTCAACCGCCAGCAAATTGCTTGCCTGGAATTGAAAGCGCGGGCGATCAAATATCTAACTTATGAAGAGTTGCTCTGCATTGTAGGCGTGCGTGCAGGTGACAGGCTCAGTCTCTATGCTAAGGTTCGCCAGTATCTGTCAGATGAAACCAGGGAGTTCTTCGACGTTCAAAAATTAGACCTGTCACGCGGCATTGGCCATGCAGGCAAATTCGAAAAATACTTCGAGATTTTCCGCAACGCTGCTCTGCCCTTCGTTCACTCGAAAGATGTGTGCGACCAATTGCTGATTAGACGCGATGAGAAAGAACGCAGACGCTTCTTCGATGAGGTCTGGAATACTCCGAAGTGGCGTACTCTCTTTCGCATGTTCTTTTCGCGCAAAGTGATGGGCTTGCTTGGTCGCGCTCCATCATTTTTCCAATATGTTGAAACCGACGTTGCGCAAGCGATATTGGCAAGAACAGAGCATGCTCTGACCGTTCTTGATCCATCTGAAAACCCCTACATGCAGTGGATCTTGAAAGGCACTTATGTTTCCGCATTGCCGCACTACCTGCGCAAAGAAAACTACGAGAAGATCAAATCGAATATCGACAGACTGGAATTCAGAATCGACTCCATAGAGTCTGTGCTCGATGAATTGCCGCTGGCTTCAATTGACAAATTCAACCTCAGCGACATCTTCGAATATATGTCGATAGACAGCTATCACAAACTGCTCAATCAGCTTGTGTTAGCTGGCCGCACTGGTGGACGGCTTGTCTACTGGAACATGCTGGCACCACGCAGCAGACCGGAGAAGATGTCTGCTGTTCTCAAATCACATACTGAACTGGCGGAGAGACTGCACAAAGAAGACAAAGCATTCTTTTACAGCAAGTTAGTCATCGAGGAGATCACGTGTTAGGAGCCATTTCTAATTCTTTCAATCCTCTACTCGGCATGAGTCTGGTGATGGGAATTCTCTCAGCGGCAATGAGCGTGCTTTCCTACTTAAAGAAGAAGACCGGCTGCGAGCCGGAGCTGATTCGCAAAGCACTTCATGTGCTTATGGGATTTGTCACGCTCAGTTTCCCATACCTTTTCGAAGAATCATGGCCGGTAGCGGTGCTGTCCATTGTCACCGCTGTAGTGCTGTCTCTGGTTGGCAAAGTCAAAGCACTCAATTCCTGGGGATGCGTTCTCAAAGCTGACGGCAGACAGTCATACGGACACATCTGTTTTCCACTGGCACTCGGAATTCTCTACACGCTGACTGTCGGGCAGCCGCTCTACTTTTGCATACCGGTCTTGATTCTCACACTGGCGGACGCTGTTTCCGCTTTGGTCGGCATCAAGTATGGCATGCATAAATATTCCACGGTCGGTGGCGCAAAGAGCACCGAAGGATCACTCGCGTTTTTCACCTTCGCCTTTCTCGCTACACTTATTCCTCTCGATCTGTTTTCTGCAATGCCGGCCGACAAATCGCTATTTATTTCACTTATCATGGGCATACTGGCAATGCTCTTCGAGGGTGTTGCCTGGCGGGGTTTTGACAATCTGGCCATTCCGCTGGGCGCACTTTTGGTCCTGCGTACACACGTTGACGTGCCGACCGCTCAGCTGGTCATGAGGCTGACAGTCCTTGCGATTATCCTGGCGTTCACCATTGCCTGGATGCGAAAAACAACTCTCACAGGCAGCGCGGTTCTGGGCGTCGCCATATTCTCGTACACGAGTTACATAATCGGCGGTCTTGCCTGGGTGGCAATGCCGCTCGTCCTTTTCTCCTCGTACCGCTGGTGCATGCCGGTACGATTCCAGAAGATTGAAAACAGGCATTCCATATATGCGGTACTCAGCGTTGCCAGTACAGGACTGGTCTGGCTGATTTCATCCTATTTCCTCGGTAGATCCAACTTCATCT
>JAYRNY010001164.1:0-4073 GCA_041911975.1 bacterium
GAGGACATCGCCCGCCATTGCAAGCGCATCATTCGGTTCAGGGATGGAAGAATCGTTGTAGACGAGCCGGTCCACGATCAGACCATCGCCAGCGAAAGGCTGAAGCATATTCCGGACCCAGACGAGATCGTCGCAGCTGCGACATCTCCAGGGTTCCAGCTGTAACTGACTCCGGTAAACTGGCCGTAGGAAACGATTGATGTCAATCTCTGCCGAGCGCATTGTTGGGTCTGATCTTCTTGATGTTTATCGGAAGGTCGCGAATGGTGAACGGCTGTCATTCGAGGACGGAGTCAGGCTGTACAAAACGCCGAACCTAACCGCCGTCGGCTATATGGCCAACATCGTAAGGGAAAAGTTGCACGGAGCAAAAACCTACTACGTCCGCAACCAACACATTAACTACACGAATATTTGCAACAAATTCTGCAAATTCTGCAGTTTTTACGCGAAAAAAGGTGGCCCCGCCCCCTACGAGATGTCCCTCGAAGAGGTCAAACGACGACTCGAATGGCATAAGGACGAGCCGCTCACCGAGATCCACATGGTCGCCGGGATCAACCCAAGGTTGAAGTACGACTACTACTTGGACCTGGTCAAGACGGTCAAGGAAGCCAGGCCCGGCGTCCACGTCAAGGCCTTCACCGCCGTCGAGATTGTCCAAATCGCCCAAGTCGGCAAGGTCACGATCGAACAAGCCCTCGCTGACCTCATCGAGGCCGGCCTGGATTCACTCCCCGGAGGCGGCATCGAAATCCTAAGCGAAAGGGTTCACAAAGAGCTCTTTGGCAAGAAGCTCAATGGCGAAGAATGGAAAGACGTCGCCAGGGCCGCTGCCAAGCTAGGCCTCAAGCAGTACGCCACGATGCTCTACGGCCACATCGAGACCGACGAGGAAAGGGTCGACCACTTGATCCAGATTCGGGAGCTGCAAGACGAAACCAAGCACTTCCTCACGATGACGCCGCTGAGCTTTCACCCGGAGAACACGGAGCTCGAGGACATCCCTCACCCAACGGCCGACACCGACCTCCGCAACATCGCCATCAGCCGGCTGATGCTCGACAACTTCGACCACATCAAGAGCTTCTGGATTATGAACACGGTCCCCGTGACCCAGGCCGCCCTCTGGTACGGCGCCGACGACGCCGACGGACTGGTGATGGAATACGAAATCACTTACAAAGATGGCGAATGGGGCAACAAGAGCCAGTCCTTAACCTACGAGAACATGGTCCGAATGATCGAAGAGGCCGGGCGCATCCCGGTGGAGCGAGATTCTCTTTACAATGAAATTGTTCGCGAGCCTGCCGAACTGAGGAGAGAGCGCAAGCTCACTCCTTTAACCGTCAGTGGCTAGCTTCGATTCAGGGCTCCGTCAGTCGCGTTTTCCATAAGTGTTTTGGCGCAACAGGTAGATATAATCTCGGCACGCGCTTAGTGATTGGTGTTTGCATTTTGTCTAGCCTGATCGTTCTCGCCGGATGCGGAGGAGAGCTGCAGAGCCAGCCGGGACCCGGAGCAGGTCTGCCAGGAGCCGGTGCGCCTGGTGGCGCTTTTGCTCAATGGGGCAAGTTTTCTGGCAACGCGAAAAACACAGGCTACGCCAATCTTCCGAGTTGCAGCGGCACTCTCAAATGGAAATACCATGTTGGCGGACTTCCAAGTTCCGCTGTCATTGGACCAGACGGAACCGTTTACTTCGGAATACAAGAACTCGGGTCTGGCCTTTACGCGGTTAACGGCACGACAGGTGCACTGAAATGGTCGATCCCGAACTTTGCAAATTTCAAGGGCTCTATGGCAATTGGCAACGACGGACTGCTGTATGTGTACATCCAAACGGCTCTCTTAGCAATTAACACAAGCAACGGCAATATCGAGTGGCAGCAAAATCAAGTCGGAGCAACGACCGACGGCATTGGCTTGGGTTCGGATGGAACGGTCTATATCGGCACTGCCGAGCCGGCTGTCCGAGCATACAACGGAAGGACCGGCGCATTGCTTTGGAAAGTGAGCGTGGGCACGGCTGGAAATTCAGTAGTGAGCTGTCCCGCTGTCGATAATGACGGAACAGTCTACGCGGCAATCAGTGATGGCTCGATCATCGCCATCCGGAATCAGAAAGGGCTCTGGAAGCGGCAAACCAATTTCCCTTTGAGCCAAGGCAGCATCAGCGTCGGCAACAATGGCTTCATCTATGTCCGAGCGGGGCTCAACAGTTTTCTTTGCATGGATTCGTCCGATGGCACTCGGGCCCGGACGGCGTCGACAAACTCTAACGATAAGGGACAGTTGATCGGCCCCGATGGGACCGTGTATGTGAGCGGACTCAATCCACCCGAAGTGATTGCCTACAATCCGCTTAACGGGAATGCCATTCGCCACGGCGCATTGAGCGGCAACATCGGACTCCATGCAATGAACGGTTCGACCCTTTATGCGGAAGTCAATGACTCAGTAGTTTCGCTAAATGCTTCCACATTATCCATTAACTGGACTTATCAGACTGGTGATTTCATTGGGGGGCCAATCGCAGTCGGATCAGACGGATCGGTGGTCTTTCCTTCCGCAGATGGCTATGTCTATGCCTTGAAATGATCCTGAGAGTGGTTCAGCTTGCAATGCATGACACCCACTCCCGGTGTCCGTCCGTCAGTAAGTCATGACAATAACGGCTGCAGCTCTCGCTTTGGTTTTTGCATCGCACGAACAGCGTGTATGGCTCGCGTATCAACGCAAGCTTTTTGCTGCCCACACGCTATATTTTCGAGAAATCGATCAATTGCATAAGAACGCCGTAACCGAATACTGGGCGATGAAGCCCGACAAATTAAAATTTAGGGGGCCCGATGGCACTGTCACACTCTCGATTGGCGAGAAAGGCTGGCGAAAGCGGCCCGGTGAAAATTGGGAACCCATCGATTTTCTGCGGGAAGGTTCACTTTCGATGCCAGGTGCATTCGGAGGATTTTGGATACGCATGACTGCGAACATGGAAATGGATGTCATCGGCTCTCCGAAAATAGTCAAGTACCTGGGAAAGCGCGTCAAAACGTTCGAAGTAAAGACAAACGAATCGGCGATCTTTTTTGGAACGGATCGCATTCTCTACTCCACCGGCCAACCGATCGGCCACTATGCACTGGAGCGAAATGATGTGACGACGAATTCAACCTATGACAAGGTGAAGCTCAACATCAAACTGAATAAGAGCGAGCTTGCACCACCGGAGTGATTCATAGGCCCTGTAATTTGCTGCGCCAGAAGGTAACCATACCGAGAAACCGCCAATTTCAGAGTGCGGATTCCTTGGCCCCCTCGATACTGTAGGCTTGCCCTATCGTGACTGTCGTGCATTCGTCGCGGCGAAAATCGTCAGGACGATCCAATTATTGACACGGCCCTAAGAACCGCTCACGCATTGTATTCTCAGCCATGAGGCCTCATTTTCAAAACCCTCGGCTGACAAACGCGCTCTTGGCTGACCTCATGAGCAGGAGAAAGAATCTGAGACGAATCTCCGATTCTCGCCAGTCTGACGCTACAATGAGCTTATGGTAAGGACATCTCGATTCGCACTTTCAGCTTTGCTGGCCCTGACGATGGCAATTGGAGCCGTCGCACAAAAGACTGACCCAATGGTCTACGTCACCGACCAGGGAAAGAAGTACCACATGAAGAACTGTCGCCTGAAGCACGGATCGAAGGGTATCAAGCTCTCACTCGCCAAAGCGAAAGGATACAAGCCGTGCGAGGTCTGCAAGCCGCCGAAATAGGGCTCGCTGAACACTCGGCTCATCAGGGCGTCTTCCAGTAATAAAGGAAGGCGCCCTGATGATTTCAGCAACATTACTACTGCTCTCGTCCCTCCAGTCCGACCTGACCCGCCAGACACTCCAAGTCGCCGGTGAAACTCGGGAGGAACTGGTTCACATGCCGAATTCCAAGCAAGTGCCGTCCGGCGGCGCGCCCGTGGTCTTCATGTTTCACGGCCATGGCGGCAATATGCGGAACGCCGCTCGTACCTTCCAAATCGAGCAATATTGGCCTGAGGCGGTTGTCGTCTATCC
>JAYRNY010001165.1:0-5682 GCA_041911975.1 bacterium
ACATTGATCAGTCTTTCGCTGACAATGCCGCTTTCCGGCGCAATGATCTCATCGACCGGGTTGATGACTCGCGTTTTCAAAACGTTAGCAATAGCAGAATCAGAGACTCCAAGCAGTTTCAATTTTTGCTTAATCGGCTCAGTAAGCATTTTCAGCCGTTCGTTAGACAAAGAGAGAATCGCCAGACGCTTGCGTTTGAGAGTTTCCAAACTAATTTTGTCCTCTTCCCAGTGCGTCTTTGCCGATTCAAAGTCTGCTTTTGAGGCAATTTTTTCATCGAGCAAACTGCTTACGCGTTTGAATGTACTTTCCGACAGCTTCAAATGCGCTTCGGCTAATGATGTATCCGAATCGACTTGCAGCAAATCGCGCTTCAAATCAGCAGCTACGGTCCCTTCATTTTGCAACAGGTCCGACTCTGCCTGACCAATGTCCTGGCTGCTCAAACGAACCAGCGGCTGCCCTTCATTCACGTGTTGACCGACTACCGCCATTACTTGCGTGACCCGCCCGGCAACAGGCGACATTACGTGCGTCACCAGGTTGGAATTAGCGAGCACTTCGCCCGTCGTTCGCACGGAGAAATCGAGAACCTTCTCTTGGCAGGGGCATGTCTTCACGCCAATGGATTTCTCTGCTGAGACAGGCAAGATTAACAATCGTTGTTCGTTCGGTCCCTCGACTCTAATATGCTCATTGTCCTGCGCTTCGGATCTGGCATCGGATTGGGTGGAAGATGTTGCGCTTTGCGCCGCCTCATTGCCTGGCGCAGACGCCGCCTCATTTCTTGAAGCATTGCCGCAAGAAGCCAGGCCTACCGCTACGATAATCCCGACAAGCGCCAGTCGGATTGCAGTCCAGAAAAATTGCCGTTTCAAAATGAGTCACCTTGCGAGCCTTTTATCCCTTCCATCATTAAGACGTGCCGCCGTGAAGTGCGCGTGAATTGATGAAACACTCGCACGGCGGTGCTTTGAGGAGCAAGCAAGAAACAGGTTGTCAGGCCACCCTTTTTCTCAATCGTCCAGTCTGCGCCCGAGATCTTCGCCGAAGAGTTTCAAAAGCGCCGGGATGACGACGAGCGTGAGAGCGGTCGATGTGACCATTCCGCCCAAAATGACAATCGCCAGCGGCTGCTCCAATTCGCGCCCAGCGCCTCCCAGAACAGCAATTGGCAATACACCCAACCCAGCAGCCAGGGCTGTCATTAAAACAGGACTGAGGCGGTCGAGAGCGCTGTGTTTTACGACTTCCTCGAGCGTTCCTCCCTCTTCCTTCAAGCTGTTGAAGTGCGAGACCAGCATGATGCCGTTGCGCGTTGAAATGCCGAAGAGTGTCATGAACCCAACCATGGATCCGACGCTGAGAACGGCGCCGGAAAAGAGCACCGCCCAGATACCGCCGACAAGCGCAAGCGGCAGATTGGCCATAATAATGACTGCCGCCTTGGTGGATTTGAACGCCAAAGACAAAAGCAAGAACATCCCCACCAAGGCCACCGCCAAAAGAAGGCCCAGCTGGCGCGAAGCTTCTTCCTGTGCCTCGAATTGCCCGCCGTAGACAACGTAATAGCCGGTCGGCAACTGCACTTCCTTGGCGATGCGTTTTTTTGCCTCACCGATCAGGCTGCCCAGGTCGCGCCCGGAGACATTTGCCTGCACGACCACACGCCGGGAGATGTTTTCATGACTGATTGTGTTCGGACTCTGCCCCTCCTGGACAGTGGCAAGCGCGCCGAGAGGAACCTTGACTCCGGCAGGTGTATCGACAAGAGTGGATTTGATGACGCTCAAATTATTGCGATATTCGGGCTTGAGCCAAACATACATATCAAACGCCTTCTGCCCCTCGAGCACTTGCGAAACCGTTACTCCGCGAAAGGCGGCTTCTATTGAATCGGAGAGGTCCTGGACTCGAACACCGTAACGCGCGGCAGCTTCTCGATTCACTTTGATGGATATCTGCGGAACATCGACTATCTGCTCAACGTGCACATCTACAGCGCCGCGAATGTCCTTCATGATTTTCTCGATTTTCAACGCATACTCGTGCAAAACATCAAGGTCCGGACCGAATAGTTTTACCGCTATCGCCGCATTGATGCCGGACAATGCGTGATCCATGCGGTGCTGAAGGTAAGAGCCGCTATCAGCCACGAGCCCCGGAATGTGTGAAAACTCGTGGCGAATGTGATTGAGAAGCTTTTGCTTGTCCGGGACATCCGGCTTGAGACGAATATCGAATTCACTGACATTGCCGGCGCCATAATCCTCTCCTCCCTCAGCGCGGCCGGCGCGCTGGCTTGTGGCCAGGACTTCGTGCTTGTCGATAAAATGATTCGTCAATTCGATGCCCATCTGAGTCGTGGCCGTCAGGCTCGTTCCAGGCATGAAGGTAGTGACGACAATCATGTTGTTTTCGTCGAAGGGCGGCAAGAACTCGGTGCCCAGCACGAAGACGTTGGCCATTGAGAATAGAAACAACAGAAGCGCACCGGCAAGAACAGACTTGGGCCGCTCGATGGAAAACTGCAACAGTGGTCTGTAAATTCGCTTCAAAATCCTGATTACATGCCCTTCACTCTCTTCTCCACTGCGTACTTTCTTCAAAAGGATCGCGCACAGCGCCGGGGTGACAGTTATAGCCACGCCCAAAGACGCGATCAGAGAAACCAGATAGGCATAGGCAAGCGGCGTGAAGATTTTGCCTTCCAACCCCTTCAGTGACAGCACCGGCAAAAACATGAGCGCCACGATCAAAGTTGCGTATACAACGGCGCTGCGCACCTCCACCGAGGCGTCGAACATAACCGAGAATGGAGAGCGCTTGTCGAGTGCAACGGCATTTTCTCTCAAGCGGCGATAAATGTTTTCCACATCGACAATGGCATCATCCACAACCTCGCCGATGGCAATAGCCAGTCCGCCCAGTGTCATCGTGTTGATAGTGTAGCCGTGCAGCTTGAGCGCAATAATCGCTGACAGCAAAGAAAGCGGAATTGCGGTTAGCGAAATGAAGGCCGTGCGCCAGTTCTGCAAGAACGCGAACAATATGATGACGACCAGCACGCCACCCAATATGACCGCCTCGGAAACATTTTTCACAGCAATTTCGATGAAGTCGGCTTGCCTGAAAGTAGAGATAACTTTTACATCTTTTGGAAAGGTCACTTGCAAGTCTGCAATCGCCTTTTCCAGTGCCCGCGTAGTTTCCAGAGTATTGGCTTCCGGTTGTTTGAACACAGTCAGCACAACACCTGGATGTCCATCGACAATGGCATCGCCGATCTTGAATTGCGCGCCTAATTTGACATCGGCGACATTGCCCAAAAGAACGGGCTGGCTGCCGCGCTCGACTATGACCGTATTGGCTATCTCGGAAGGCGAGCTGACTCGCCCCAGTCCACGAATCAACTCTTCTTTTTCATTCGTCCGGACGATGCCACCAGCAGTATTGAGATTGCTGCCCCGCGCCGCCGCCACCACTTGCGCCAGAGTGACATCGTATTGCTTAAGCTTGTCCGGGTCGACGAGCACCTGGTACTGCTTCACGTCGCCTCCGCTGACGACGACGTTGGAGACTCCCGGCACCGCCATCAAGCGCATTCTCAGAGTCCAGTCGACAAGAGTGCGCAAATCCATGGCAGTCGTTTCGCCGGTCGAATAAAGACCGATCTTCAAAATGTCACCGGCGGCGGTCGTCATGGGAGCAAGGACAGGAGCATTGACATTCTCCGGCAATTGATTTCGTGCTGCTTGCAATTTTTCGGAGACAAGCTGCCTCGCGGCAAGAATATTTGTAGAGTCTTGAAAAATGATGGTAATTACCGACAGACCAATCGTGGATACTGAGCGCACCACTTTCACGTTGGCCGTGCCGTTTAGATTTGCTTCCAGGGGTCGTGTCACCAGGCTCTCGACTTCCTCCGGTGCAAATCCAGGAGACTCGGTAAGAACGACCACACGGATTGGGGCGAAGTCCGGAAAGACATCTACGGGCATTATTTCGGTCGCATAGATGCCGCTCACCAACCAGACAAAAGCAAAAACAGCGACAATCCAGCGATTGTTGATAGACCATTGAATGAGACGAGTGATCATTGATTGGGTCCGATTATTGCTTCAAGTCCTGGCGTACATCTTGTACATCTCGTACATCTCGTACATCTGCTGGGCTTCTTGCACTATCGGGGCTGCTGCTGTCATGTTTGGAACCGCCAGGTTCTCTCATCGTGTCATCAAAATCCTGAGATCTGCTGCTCAGATCCGCCATCCGCGTCCGATTTACTCCACTGCCAACTCGCTTGCCGATAAAACTCCAGATGGCAATCACAACGAAAGCAGCCAGCACGCCCAGGGAAAAGAAAATCGCCAACTGGGCCTTGGGATTGATCTTAGCCGCGACATCCGCACCGTGCGTACCGTGGTCAGAAGCGGTGGCATCACCATCATCATGCCCATCGCCCGGATTCAAAAGAGACTCTGCTTTCAACTGCTGAGCACCATTGAGCACAATTTGATCGTGCTCTGTGACACCGCTCAAAATCTCGGTTTCACCGGCAACTTCCAATCCCGTCTTCACCATTAACGGCTTAAAAGTCTCACCCTGTTTCGTATATACGAAACTGTGGTCTTGGTCTTTGACGACTGCAGAGGAAGGCACAATGAGGGTTTGTTTATCCTTCGAGCCGATTATGATCTGCGCGGTGACAAACATTCCCGGTCTCAGCACACCACTGGGATTGTCCGTGATGATACGCACGTGAAGGGTCTTTGTTGACTCATCCACGACCGAACCGACGGAAGAAATCTTGCCGCTCAAGGTCTGGTGAGAAGGCGTGGAAATCACTACTTCCTGCCCTTGCTTTACATTGGGAATCTGTTCCTGATAAACGTCGACCATCACCCATATGGGATTCAAATTGACAATGTTGAATACTTTCTTGGACGGATCAACGCGCTCACCGAGGGTAATATCGCGCTGGGTGACAACACCGTTTACCGGCGCCACGATCGGCAAATCGGCCGTGACATGATTGGTCTCCAGGGACTTCGCCACTTCAGCCTTGCTAATCCCCATGATCTCGAGCTGATCTTCAGCCGACTCAATGGTCATCTTCAACTGATTTTGCAAAAGTGACACTTCCTGCTGCAGGCGCTGCTGCAAAGTTGCCAGTTTCACCTGCGCGGAATCACTGGCATTCTTAGCCTCCTGCAATGCCTTGCGGGCGCTGATACCCTCCTTGAACAGCTCAGCTTCTCGGTCATAACTCGTCTTCGCCAGCGCCAATTGATTGGTCTGCAAGGTAATATCGCTGCCAATTTCCGTCTTTACACGCGTGATGTCGCCTTGAATGCGTGTGCGATCGTTGAGCAGCTTCGTTAGCGTGGTAGCAACCTCGATACTGTGAACGAGGGCAAGAACTTCGCCTTTCTTGACTGCATCGCCTTGCTTTGCATAAACGTTTTGCACCACTCCTGATACCGGTGGGTTGACGTCGAAGGATTGCGTTTCAGCTGCTTGAGCCTCACCGGTGGCAGAGAGCGTATCTTTGAGAAATGATAGGCGTGGCGCTCCGGTTTCCAGCCCTAGGGCATGCTGCCCCTGCTCGTTGACGGTAACTGCCTGCGGATCATCGTGGTGTCCGTCTTTACTGACGAACGCTTCATTCTCACCTTCGTG
>JAYRNY010001166.1:0-2406 GCA_041911975.1 bacterium
AGAACGCTCGTCGGACTTTGGCGTGTACGACTCTAGCTCATTGCAAAAGGCAATCGAATACGCCGCTATTGGAAATCGAGAATTGGCTAAACTACATTTGATGTCGCTCAAGCCTAACGATCCTGACAGTTATAGAGCCAAGCAATTGTCTGCATACATCGATCTAGAAAATTGTTACTACGAAGCGGCCTTAGAAGATGCGCGCAAACTGCATAAGCTCGACCCGCGGAGTTCGGCTTCGTATGCCTTAGCGGCCAATGCGCTCACTCTGCAAGGCTACCCAACAAGTGCGCTGCCACTTGCATTAAGTGCAGTCGAAGCAGACCAGAATTCTTCATATGCACGAGCCGCTCTGGCTGATGCTGCCAGCCGTCTGGGCTTGCACGAATTCGCGAAAACCCAGGCCTTGCTTGCGATAAAGTTAAATCCAAATGAACCTGAAGCCCACCTGCAACTAGCACATTTTTATCGGCTTCAGTCGCAACTCAAAGACGCCAAGAAAGAGATTGATATTGCTATAGCGCTCAACCCTGGCAGCCCTTTTGCGCACCAGGAGCGTTACGAAATTGCAAGACGCCTGGGCGACTTTTCTGATGTCACCACCGACCTCGTCTACCTAAACAATATCTGTTATCGTCCAAGAATGAGCTGGGAGTCTGCATACTCATCACCATATGCGAGCGCTATGCCTGACTGGCTTTCCAGCATAGCGGACTATTTTTCCTCAATCAAGCAGTCCGTCTTCCATTGACGTCATTTCGCAGACAACGTGGTCTACTGTATGTATGCTGAAACCTGTAAATAATCTGGAGAATCATAAACCATGATCGCCTGTCCAAAATGCAAAAGCTATATGTTTCCCGGCCGCAAGAAGGGTGTTCAAATTGATTGCTGCAGCAGTTGCCATGGCATCTGGCTCGACAAAGGGGAATTGGCGACCATTGCCCAGACCGCAAAAGACATTCCAGAGGCAGCACCCATATCGATGACTCCGACTAATTTCTCCTGTCCGCGATGCGGCTCCAATCTCAACGAACAACCGTATTCTGCAAATGACCACTTGCTGATCGATTCTTGCACCGGATGCAGTGGCGTGTATTTGGACAAAGGCGAGCTGGAGAAAATCCAGATACTGGCGCAACAAATAGAGCAGGTCTTTGATCCGAAATGGCAAAACGACAGTAAGTCTCGCGCCATTAGAAGTGAAGCCTTGTCTTCTATTTACAAGACTGAGTCACCAGTATCCAAAGCGTCGCAGTTGGACAGAACAAGCTTCATCGAGCGTGTCTATATGCTGCTGGTCGTCACTCTTCTCGTCACCGCTGGCGCCGCATATTACGGAGTCACATCAGGGCTGGCGGTCAAATACTTCTTTCCCGCACTGATTGCAGAACTGATCGTGTTTTTCATCGCCCTTGGTGTTCGCAGAATTCCGGTGATCAACATGGTTATGCTTTTTTCGTACACATCTCTGAGCGGCTTCACGCTGGCATGTGTGCTGGAGAGATACTTGAGTCGTGGACAAGCGGACATTGTCTGGCAGGCAGGTATACTCTGTGCAGTAATCTTTGGCGTGTTATCGACTTACGTGCACGTGTCGAAGCAGGACTTCGACTGGATGGGCGGTTTTCTTTTCGCCGCGCTGATTGGTCTCATCGTGACAGGCATCGCCTTTTTCTTCTGGCCAAACAATTTTGCGATATTCGTATGGAGCTGCATTAGCGCTGTTGTTTTCTGCGGTTTCATTCTCTATGACACCTCAAGGATTATATTGAAATTCGACACCAATGAAGTTGTTTCCGCTGTTCTAGAGCTCTACCTGGACATAGTAAATTTGTTTTTGGACCTGCTGCGCATTTTGTCTTACTTGCGAAAATAAAGGCATTGTTCCATTAAACATTCCAATCACCAAAATAATCAGTCTTCTTCGAGGAAGCATGGCCGAAGAAATGAAGATCAACAAGAAGGCGATCAAGAAAGCGGCCATAAACCTCATCCTGAAAGACTTTTCAGCGTTTCCGCAACTAGCGAAAACACTTTTCAATTTGCATCAAATCGCAATAAGATGCACATTCGTAATGTTTGCGAGCAAAGGATTCGCAAAAGGGAGTCGATTCATACGCAGTGCTGATGATGACACCGTCCTGATGCCAATGAACTCAAGCACCTGCTGGTCAGAACTCATAGATTAGATCCAGGATCTAAAACACGGCACTAATGATTATGCCGCCGCCAGAAGTCCGCCTCTCTTTGGACTCCCTCACCGACTGGCATTTGGCAGAACCTGATTGGCATTGCCATTTGCACTGAGTGTATAATTGCGCTATGTTCACGGAGTGATCGCATATGTTGGCGCACCACAAACACATGCATAAACAAGTTGAGTTGACACAGGCAGAACTCCAA
>JAYRNY010001167.1:0-2399 GCA_041911975.1 bacterium
CAGCATCTGCCCGAATATGTGGGGACATACATCTTTGAAGAACTCTGCCGCGAGTGGGTGCTGCGCCAGGGGGATGCTGGCCGACTGGCCTTTGTGCCACGCCGGGTCGGGTCGTTCTGGGCCAGCCGCAAACCGCAAATTGATGTCGTCGCCATTAACGAGGACGCCCACGCCATTTTGCTGGGTGAATGCAAGTGGACGGCGGAGCCGATTCGCAAAGGCGTCGTTGAAGACTTTATCAAGCGCGCCGGGCAGATCATCCCGGAGCCGGTGGAGCACTGGCAGGTGACGTATGCGCTGTTCTCAAAGAGCGGCTTCACGGCGGAAGCGCGGCAGGCCATGAGCGGGCGCACGTGCCTGTGGGTGAATCTAGATCAACTGGATAAGGATTTGCGGCAGGCGTAGGGCAATCGAGTTGAGCTACTTCCGGGGATTGCCACTACCCCGGTCAGGCAAGGTGCCATAACCGATCCGCAAACGATTCGATCAGTTCGCGTTTTGCCAGGCGCTCGCGCCACTCGATCGGAATTTGTTCAGCCCCATAGAACGCGCCCGCCAGTTGGCCGTAGACTGTCGCCTGCCGTGTCGGCGTCGTCGCTGGCGCTGGTCAGCGCGCCCACCAGCAGGTTGCCTTAGTTGCAACGCGCATCCACCGCCGCTAGGAAGGCCATGCGTGGTGCGCGAACTTTCATCCGATCGCCAGAGCGCAGAGATCGTATCGTGAGGATAGCGAAGCAGCACTGGCGCAAGTTGCATCGCCGAACCGTTGACGCCGGGATGGGCTGGCAGAAGCGAACAGGGTTGGAGGATGCGCGCAATCCGGTACACCATCTGCGTCTGACAGTCGATAATCGTATCGCCATCGGCGGCAGCGATGTGACACGGCGTTACAGCCGTTACATGCTGATGAAATGTTTTTGGAGTTGACGCGGTAATGTGCTAATATCGCTGATGCTGGAGCAAGTGCGATATCTAATTGTTCGAGTCGACCTCCGGATAACAAGCGGGTTGGCGAGGTATGGGGAAAATGTCGGTTAATCAGCGGGGTAAATATCAACAGGAGAAAGCAAATGGCCGCGAAGAAACGTGTTTTTATCAGTTTTGACTACGATCATGACGAAGGCACGAAGACTATGCTTGCCGGACAGGCCAAACTGCCTGACAGCCCTTTCGACTTCACCGATGCCTCGGTAAAAGAGCATCTAACTGGCGACTGGAAAGACAAAGTCCGCCGCCGGATGGACAACATCGATATAGTAATTATCCTTTGCGGTGAACACACACACAAAGCGAGTGGTGTAGCCGCCGAATTGGCGATTGCTCAGGAGAAGGGGAAGTCGTATTTCCTTTTGAAGGCTTACGCGGATAAGATTTGCACAAAGCCCACATCAGCAAAGACATCTGACAAGGTCTACGATTGGACGTGGCCCAATCTGAAGGCACTGATCGGCGGAGGGAGATAACGAGCCATGCGAAAGGCCCTTGTAGTCGGAATTAACTACTATGTGCATGGCCCCGCCCTATATGGCTGCGTTGATGACGCGCATGGTGTGAAGAGCGTCTTAGAGAGACACAGCGATGGCACCGTAAACTTTGGGGTCAAGCTCCTTTCGGGGACTGGATCGACCGATCTCGTCCCGCGTTCAGTGTTGAGAGAGCAGATTCAGGAGCTATTCGCAGATGATAGCGAGACTGCGCTCTTCTACTTTTCTGGACACGGACATATCGAAGCGACCGGAGGATACCTTCTTGCTAGCGATTCCCAAGCGGGCAATGAAGGTATTCCACTCGGCGATGTGCTTACTTACGCGAATCAGTCTCGCGCCAGAAACAGAATCATAGTGCTAGATAGCTGTCATTCCGGAATTGCAGCGGAGCGACCTTTCGCGCCAGCCATCGCCGAGCTGACTGAGGGCCTCACAATCCTTACTGCCTCTACGGCAGACCAATACGCGACCGAGCAGAATGGTGCTGGCGTATTCACAACGCTATTCATTGATGCTCTGAACGGGGCCGCTGGAAACTTGGTAGGCGACGTGACTCCCGGTAGCGTCTACGCGCATATCGATCAGTCTCTCGGACCGTGGGACCAGCGGCCGGTTTTCAAGACCAATGTAAAGAGTTTCGTATCGTTGCGGAAAGTCCAGCCCCCGATCAGCCTGGCGGATCTTCAACGCATCACCGAGTTCTTCCCGTCTCCAGGATTCATATTTCATCTCGATCCGTCTTTCGAGCCGGAGCGCGAAAGCCCGAATCCGGCCATTCCAAGTCCGAACCCGGAAAACACGGCAAAGTTCGCAGTTCTCCAGAAGTATAGTCGTGTGAACCTCATAGTCCCGGTAGATGCTCCACACATGTGGCATGCCGCAATGGGGAGCAAGGCATGCAAGCTGACGGTA
>JAYRNY010001168.1:0-3070 GCA_041911975.1 bacterium
AAGACATAGAGCTGGAGCCATGTGTAGAAGCATTGGGCTCTCTCTGGTTGATTCCGTGCATTTTGGGAAATCGAAATCTCAAATTTGAAAAACCGATTTGTAAAACCTGGTACGAAAATGCTTGCAAACAAATCGAGTTCTTCTCTTCTCACTGGGGCAAAGCCAAAATCCAAATCATTGCTGAAACCTACGACACGCAAACCGCGCCTCAGGAATCCGCAGCAATTTGCTTTTCAGGCGGGGTCGATTCATTCTACACCCTGCTAAAGAGTGGCACTCCCAAGTATCTTCTCAGTGCAGAACCGTTTGACCTTCCATCCAGTTTTACCGAAGCCTTCAAAGTTGCGCGCAGGAGGCTGGAAAAGGTCGCCAATGCTATCGGCTCAATTCCAATAACAATAAGAACAAATGTCCACGAACATCCAAGCTTCAAGATTTACAAATTTTTGGACACACATCACGGAATTCTGGCATGCATTGGACACATGTTATCACCGCATGTCGGGTTGCTTGCAGTGTCTTCGTCACATCATAAAGACGAGCCTGATGTGCACGCGTGTGCGTGGAAGACCAATCCTCTTTTTTCGTCTAAGCGACTGCAAGTAACTCATACGCCTGTAAACGTCAATCGTCGGGACAAGGTGGCAGAAATTGCCGATTGGAATCTAGCTCAAGACAATCTGGCGGTCTGCTTTAACAAGCAAGGCGAAAATCGCAACTGTTCTCAATGTGAAAAGTGCGTTCGCACCATGCTCGACTTGCATATCCTGGGAAAACTTGAATCTTTCAAGGCTTTCGACCAGAGCAGGCCCTTGTGGGAAGCCATGGACAAGGTAAAGCTGGTAACTTACTTCGAGACATACAGAAATGCACTGGCTGAGCCGCTCAACCCGCTCATTGCTGACGGAATCTGGCGCATGTTGCGCAGAGAGTATGAGCGTGTTGGAAAACTCGAAGATGCAGCGCATTACAGGCGGCACGTTGACGAAGAGTTCGACAAAATGAAAGCAGGGCTGGAAAACGCGCTTCACCACTATTCTTTGCTGCAAGAAAATTACAACAATCTTCTCAAAGACTACAAGGAACTGGCTGAGAATCGTCCATTTAAAAGCGGTTTCAGGGCGGTTCGCCATGTCATTCGCATGTTGCGCGCCGGCCGCCACGCATCGCAAAACAAAACCGGCAACTAATCAAATGCCCGGGCTCACCGTCCAAATCTCCACATTGCATGTCCGAAAAAACAAGTCGGCAAAGTACTTGAGACGGAAGAGCGCAGAAGGTCCGAAAACCCCTATTTTACCGGACAGCAATCAACCAGCTTAAATTCAGCGCCCAAATGGATCTCAAGCAGAGATCTGAGCTTAAAAGACTCCTTGCGTGCTTTCCTTGAAACTTGCCGGCCTGCTATCTTGTTTCTGTCGCGACTGCATCCAAAAACGGGCGCGCAGAACAGGCGGACACCGGCGTCGGCGGGAATGAAAAAGACCCTCTCATTAATTGCTTTCGGATGGGGATTTCTCCTCATTCTTCTTTTCATTTTCACGGATCTGACTCAACAAAAATTCGTTCAACAAGCCGATTACCTGGAGACTTACTACACTGCCGGCACAATGGTGCGGGAGGGAAACGCGGCAAAGCTCTATCCGGAGCCGAATGCAACGTCCTTCATGGGGACGGAATTCGATAAGACATCGCATCGCCTTCTGAAAGATCTGCCCGCCGATAAGCTGTCTGAATACATGTATATGCCACTCATTGCAGGACTCTTCGTTCCGTTCAGTCTTTTATCGCCAGAGTATTCCCTTTTCGCCTGGCAAGCTGTCAGTCTGGTTTCCCTTGCATACTGTGCATTTCTGATTTCCAAGCATGCCAGCCAGACCGATGAAATGAGCGATCTGGACATCGCAGCAGGCTGGATTTCACTGACATTCCTACCTGTTGCACTGTCGATCTGGATTGGGCAGCTCAGTGTTGTATTCGGGCTTTTGCCGCTGATGGCGGGACTCTATTTCGCGCTCAAGCGAAAAGATCTGATGGCTGGGCTGATCTGGTCTCTGGCTATGTTGAAACCGCAGTTCTTCATTCCGGCGGCAATGATGTCGGTCGGACTTGCATCAGCAAGACGCTTCAAGCCGATCATTGGTATTGCCTGTGGTGTCGCCGCCCTGATTATCGTCAATCTGCTGCTCTTTTCACCTGGTCTTTTCGGCGAATGGCTGACCACGTTGAAATTGGCTGATGCCGTTTATTCCAATCCCAAACACGGAGTAAACGTGAACCTTGCCACCAGCCTGCCGCGTGCCATAATTTTGCTTCTGCCTGTGTCGCAGCATGCCGTGTTCAAACCACTGATTTATGGTCTTTCCGCCATTTTAGGAGGCATCGGGCTTTTCTTCGTATGTCGCCTGTTTCGCTCTCAGCTCGTTGACTCATACAAAGTATCATTGGCGGCGATTATCTGCATCTTTGCCACACCAATTATCGTCCCGCACGTCTTTTTCTACGATTTTGCCATCTATGTTGGCGCCGGAATTCTCGCCGCCGCTTTCGCCTGGCCCGAGTATCTCGACTGGCGCGTGCGCTCTTTGACTTATGCAACCTGGGTAGTTGCAAATGTCTATGCTGTTCTGCTTATGGCAAACACCGGCCTGGCTATTCCCATTGTCTTCTGTCTGATCATGCTCGAACTGTACCGCCGCGCCATCATGACCGGCGCTGCCGCTCTCAAATACGGATTGCCGGAATCAGATAAGTCAGAAAGCTCTGCGGAAAACTGATCGGCAACGAGCAAAACCGTGCTTCCCGGGCTATCGTAGCCCTGACGAGCCTTTACACCAAATGCATATAGAGAATTAGCCCTATTTTTAGAACGCCAGCCTATAGAAGTGTATAGGGAGTTCAATACACACAATCGATGAGACAAAGGTGAGAATAGGCGAGCAGCTGAAACTGCGATAGGTTGGACTTATTGGGCCGCATGAGCGGTCCAGAATAAGGAGTGTTTTTCCATGTTTTACGATCGTGCCACTGTCGAACAAATCGCCAGAGAATCCCTGCCTATAGCGCTCTT
>JAYRNY010001169.1:0-2888 GCA_041911975.1 bacterium
ATTGCTTTAAAGAACTACAAGTTCAAAACCACATCCAGAACCCATGAAATATAACTGCCAAAAATTCGAAAAAACTACCCCAGAATCCCGGAAGTCAAGCAGGCTGACATTTCGGTGCGTTCACGATATTTTCATGCTGGCAGTATTAATGTTAACGTGGTCCCTTTGCAACAAATCTGAAACTCTGGTTGATTACCTTCTAATCAACTCCTCTCCCGCACACCCCAGTTCCTAAAGCTATGCAATTACTAAATTCTGCTGCATTTTCATCTTCTTCGAGTCCTGTTGTTGCGAACACCTGGTTGGACAAGGTTTGCTTGCCAGCCGAGCAGACGCGCACACAAGAGCTGCTCAGCCAGGCGCTTGCCTCAAGACTGCAACAAGTTCTCGAGCTCTACGACGACTACATCGCCGCATACGATCGCTACCGCTCCAACCGCGGACCACGCCCGGATGCCGGCTTGTTGGCAGTTTTGCGCTTCCTCGATGAGCTGCGCCCTGCCGACATAGATGTATTGATTCAGGCGTTGCGCCGTGTGGAAGCCACGTCTCCGTCAATGGACGCCACTCAATCTTTTGAACGCCTTGGTGCGCTAATCAACCGTTTGGAAGCTGACAGAAGATTGAAAGTTATCGCTCTTCTCGGCGAAATCAAACGCCTGGAAGCCCATGAAACAGGCGAGTACAAAGAATGCTTTTTGCGCATTAGAAAAGACGAGATCGCCAGAATTTCGATGATCGTTCACAGCGAGCTGAATATTCTGGAAAGCGCTCAAGCCTCAGGCCGCATTTCCAAACTGAATGTTGTGAAACTTTTGCCTCTCTTCATTCGTTATCGGCTGGCGATGGACACTGAAGACCTCGATCATGCTACTGAGCTGATTACCGAGATGTCTCAGTTTACTCAGATGCACCTGACTTTGTTCGGGCTGCACCTGACGGCGCGCGAAATGGAATCCTTCGTGAAGCGCATCAATCACCTGCGCAGACGCAATCTGCAAATGTCCCAAATGAAAGGTTGGACAGAAGCTGCTCGTCAGGCAAATCGCCTCGAGCAGGAAATCGCGGAGTGCTTGCTTATGCTTTCCGGCGAAGATCGCCTGGAAGCGCAGAAAGCGTTGTGCAGGTTTGAAAACGCCGAGTCGACTGTGGACGAAATGGTGGCGTTGTCCGACTTGCATAAATATTCGCCGGACGTCGCAGCCAGAGCCAAAGAATGGCGTACGCTCACCAACGATGTTTGCGTCTGCAGAAAGATTGGCCAGCAATTGGAAAGAGTCCAGAACAGCATCGCCGTTTTCGGTGCCGGATTTGCTCCTCCCCAACTGGACGTCATCGACGAAGAATTCGTGCAAAGCAAAGAAAGTCAGGAAACGACCAGCGAGATGCAAGTATTCATGAAGTTCGAAGCGCTCTTCAACTGCATGAACGCGGTAATGAATTTCTAGATCCGACAGTTCTTTGTAGGGGCGCATTGTACGCGCCCTCAAGAGCTCAGTGAATCGTGATTTCAGCCGTCACTCGGCTGTTGCTGGGCTCCCAGCGTAGCTCGTCAAGGTGCGTCATCGAACCGGCGACGATCCGCCAGCCTTCGGTTTTCCTTACCCAGATGCGCATGAAATTCATCGCAAACCTGCCGTCCGGGCCCTCGTAGCTGCCGAAGCCGGTAACGATTGCCGTCTCTCCCTGGTCGAGAATTTTTAAGTCGGAAACTTCCACCCGGTCGAATTTCTGTGCCTTGCCCGGCTGATGTTTGTCCACGATGTACGCTTTCGGCGAATGCGAGCAGATGTCGCCATCGACCATTAGCACCATCTGGTCGTCCAAATGATTTTGGAAAAACGCCGGATCAGGTTTTAAGTCAGCCTGCCGCAGACGCTCCTCGAGGTCCGCAATCTCGCTCTCAATACTAGCCATAAGGTCTTTCCACCCTGCAACGCTTAAAATCTTGGGCCGCAACCAGAGGCGACGAAAAACGAGCCTCTTCTTTTGATTTTTGCCGAATCCTTCATATTTGTCGTCCCCCCAAATCGGTATAATATGCCGTTGTTTTGGGCATTCCAGGCAGGTTGTATATATGAAAGATGGCTCCGGTGAAAGAACAAGAGTGGTTCTTCTAGCGGCTGGGCAAGGCAAGCGCATGAAGTCGGACCTGCCAAAGGTTTTGCATGAAGTGCTTGGCAGAACCATTTTGGGCAGGCTGATGGCTGCCAGCGACGAGCTAAAACCGGAGCATATCCACATCGTCATTGGGCACGAAGCTGAGAAAGTCGAGAAATTCGTCCAGGACAACCCTTCAGCTACCCCTGTCTCAACCCACTTGCAAAAGCCGCAGTTGGGCACAGGGCACGCCTTGATGCAAGTGGCGCCAAGCCTCAAGGACTTTTCCGGCACGCTGGTAGTTTCCGTGGCCGACACCCCGCTTTTGACGGGTGGAACGCTGAAAGCCCTTGTCGATGCTCACAAGAAAAGCAATGCCGTCGTTTCACTTTTGACGACCGATGTCGATGATGCCAAAAACTATGGGCGCATTGTGAGAAACGAGAAGGGCGAGGTCACTGGTATTGTCGAGCACAAAGACGCGACCGAAGCTCAGCGCGCCATCAAGGAAATCAACCCGGCGATCTATTGCTTTGCCTGGCCGCAGGTTGAAGCGGCGCTGTCGACGTTGAAAAATGACAATCAACAAAAGGAGTATTACCTGACCGATGTAATCGGCTGGGCGCACAAAAACTCGCATAAAATTGCTTCCTCTAAGGTTTCCGACTGGCGCGAGGTTGCTGGCATCAATTCCAGATTGGAGCTGGCCGAAGCGATTCGTCTGATGCGTGACATTGCCGTCAACAATCTGGCTCTCGAATCTGGAGTGACAATTGTCGACACGCAAG
>JAYRNY010001170.1:0-4460 GCA_041911975.1 bacterium
CGTCAACTACATGTTGAAGCACTGGGATGACGAAGAACTGAAAGTTATCAAAGATGACCTTGTCTCCTACGATCATGAGGGTCATGAGTATCACCACCAGGGCTTTGCCGATATAACGCGCAAATCAGTGGAGCGCGCCCTAAACTTTTATGCACAGCCAATCCAACCGGTAGTTAGGCAACAGCAACACAAATCTGCCAACGAACGGGAATCCGGCGGCGATCGCAAAGGTTGCGAAAAACTGCCTGAGCGCTTCCCGAACGGAGATGAGAAGAGAAGCGAGTCTAAAAGTGAAGATAAAAAAGTAAGCGAGGCAGAGATACTCAAGAATACACAAGACTATCTTTCTGGAAAAAATCAGCCGGCAAAAGAGGACAAGCGCTACTTCAGCCACTATGACGCGGCTGAGATGGAGCAGAGACGCCGAGCTGAATACGCAGCGGCTAATCCTGTGCAGGATTTCCGTCCGCAGGCGCCAGGTGCTTTCGACGCGATGCCACCGCAGCCGGCCATGCCGCAACATGATCAGGAAATGGTGGCGCCCAGGTATTCTTTGCGTGATGGAGTAAACGACACTCTAGGCGTCGTAGGAAGCCTCACCAGAGCAGCAGAGCCGTTTTTGATGTGGGATATAGCAAAAGAGCACGCCCGCAATCAAAACAACTATTACCGGCGCTCCAGCTATATCGAGGTACCGATAGCCCCGGCACCATACTTGTACATTCGCCCCGTAAATCCGCCCCCTTCACCATGGCTGTATGCCCGACCGGTATTACCGCCTGTTTACCGCCCCCACGTTCCGAACTACGGACCCGGATATACACCGGGATTCCCGAGATATGGAGGCAATTATTATCAGCAGGACTCGGACACAAACTTCATGCACGCCGGACCTGATGGGCTCACATTCAGTCGCAGCCGGCAGCGCATGCCTGGTGCGGTCGCACCGCCATATTATCCTCCCGCCGGCGATTATGGATACTCTTCCAGCAACGGCGTCTATGATGCACTTGATCTCGTCAACGGGTTGACGTCAGCGGCAATGCCTTGGCTGCAATGGGATTTGGCAAAACAATACGCTCGCAACCAGAGAGAGTTGTACCGCAATCACCGTTGATATCCATCGGTTTGCCACCGGGTTGGCTACCAATTGGTCGTCTAACAGTTTCAAAACGGGGAAGTGGTGGCGGCAAAGCTGAACCGGCTCATGAGCCGGAAATCAGTTTTGCCGCTGCGCGAATCATCTCTGAATTCCGCAAAAGAGCGATGCCATAGTTCCGTTAGAAATCCGCCGTATCTTTCAAACACGCTCAACACGAATGCCGCAGCGGCAAGCAAAGAGCATTACTACCAAAAGCGATTCTATGCCTGAGGATTACTCCATGCAAAAGATAAAACCCCTGGTCGGCAAGTCCATGGCAACAAGCTTCGCTTTGTCGCTGATGATCTCGCTGGCACCGCACGCTGAAGCACAAAACTTCGGACTGTCGGGAATAAGCATCGGCTCTCGCGGCGTCACCGGCACTGGTAGGGTCAACATGCCCGGACTTGGTTCTGTACGCATCGGTACCAATGGGCGCGGCATTACCAGTGGTATCAATATAGGCAACAGCAGTACTGGAAGAATAAATATAGGCACAAACAGTCGCGGCGTTCTAGGATCTGTAGGTTTACCAGGCGGAAGCAATGTGCGCCTGGCAGGAAATGGTATCACGGGCGGCACCATCCGGGTGCCCGGCATTTCCGGCGCCGGCACATTCGGAAACGGCGACACGGCAGGAGGCGACCAATTCTCCTCGGCGGGAGACTCCGGCATGTTCAGCACGATAGACGGTGGAAGCATGCAGACAAACACCGGTTCGCAATCCTTCCAGGAAATGGATGGTCAGGCACCGATGCTGCAAGGCGCAACCTCAGGCACAATCGGTCCCCAGGGTCTCGATGCCACTTATATAACCGGAGTTAACACCGCCGGCACCGTCAGAGTCAATAACCTGGCCAACCTGGAAGCTCTGCTCAATATCATCGCTAACGGCATGGAAATTCTAGGCATCGCCTGGGGTGGTCCGACGATGATTCTCGGCTTTATGCATATGGCTGCCGGCTCGCAGGATGCTATGAAGAAAGTGCTCTTCGGCATGGGCGGCGTAACCGGTGGACTGGCGACGCCCGGCTGCATCAACTGGCTGGTCGCCTCGTCAAGAGATGCGAATCTGTTTAGCTAAACCGGCCTGAGGACTCCTTTTATGGATGTCGCTGCTGCTGTGCTATGGTTACTAGCTAAGCTCGCTCACGCACCTTTCAGATGAAGCTCAATTTGCGACTCTCACACAAAGGATTGATCCTCGTATCAATTCCGCTTCTCTTCGAGCTGTTTTTCGTCGGTTATCTCTCAATGCTTCTTATGCAGGCGGACGAAGAAATCAGAAGAGAAGCGCACTCGCGCGAAATCGTCTCCAAAACGAATGTCGTCATGCAGGATCTGCTGCGTCTTTTCATGGGCGTCGGCGGTCCTATGATGACGCGCTCGCCGGTTTTTATGGAAAACGCCGCCGAGGCAATGACGAAGCTGCCCAGAGAGGTTGATGAGCTGATAATCCTGCTCAAAGAAGACCCTGACAAACAGGATGCAGCCAAGGATATCCGCAGCAAATGGTCTGCAGGCTACAGGGTTCTGAATGACGCCCGCATCAAATTCAAACAACATGACATACGAGCCGTCACGCTAATTCCGGAAATCAAAGCCAGAGCCGCCGACCTGCTTAAGGACCTCAACCAGATAGTCGATGTAGAAAAAAAGACAGCAGAGCAAAGCCCGGAAAAAGAGGCACAGCGCCGGCAGCAGTTCTTCACCGCTGTGGTCAGCATGGTCGTCTTCAACGTTATCATCACCATCGCCATGGCAATCTGGTTTACCAAAGGGATTGCCGCACGATTGAATACTGTCACAAGCAACACAGATAGATTTGCGCTGGGGCAAAAACTTGCCGAGCCGCTCCAGGGAACAGATGAAATTGCCGCTCTGGATCAAGTTTTCCACCAGATGACAGACACTATTGAAGCCGCATCCCGCAGAGAAAGAGCGCTTACTGAGAATGCCCGTGACGTCATCTGCTCGCTCGACAATGCCTGCCGCTTCAGCAGTGTCAATCCGGCCGCCGAAAGTCTGTGGGGATATACCGGCGAAGAGCTGCTCGGACGGCGCGCTGTGGAAATTGTGCACTCGGATGATGTGGACACCTTCACTTCCTGCATCGAAGACAAAATGCAAGGGCGCTCGCAGGATGCATTCGAATGCCGCATCAGGAGAAAAGACGGCGCCACTCTAGATGTTCTCTTTTCTGCCGAATGGTCGAAAGAAGAAAAAACGCTGTACTGCGTCTGCCATGACATAACCGAGCGCAAGCTGGCGGAGGCATTGACGCGGCTGGCGGAGCAGCGCGTTCGTTCAATTTTCGAAAGCATGCCCACTGGATTAATCATCTTCGACAAAGAGAAAGTCGAACGCATTAATCCAGCGCTGGACCGCATGTTCTCGCTTTCATCCGATGGAAAAACCGCAGTCGGCAAGCCGCTTTCCGATCTGTTTCCGGAAGCAAAAAACTTGATCGCCGAGGAGATGCTGTCACAAGCGCACGATAAGACCTTTCATATCAAGGCACAGCGATCAGACGGCAGTTCGTTTCCCGTGCAGATCCAGTTTCAAAAGTATGAAACCCTCGAAGGTGAGCGGATGATGGCGCTCGTAGTCGATCTTACCGAGCAGGAGAAAATCGAACGGCTCAAACAAGAGTTTCTCATGATCGTCAGCCACGAGCTGCGTACGCCGTTAACGTCCATGACCATGCTTTTGAGCATGCTCAAAGAAGGCAATTACGGCGAACTTTCCGAGAAAGGCAAGGGCAAGATAGACATCGCCGAAAACAATATCACCAGGCTGATTAAACTAATTAACGAGCTGCTCGACGTGGAGACACTGGAGTCCGGCAATATCTCCCTGCAAATTGGCAAAACCAACCTTGATGAAATCATTGTGAGGGCGACTGAAGCTGTCAGAGGCGCCGCCATGGCAAGGCAGATTCAGTTGAAAACGGAAAGTGAAGACATCGACTTTTGCGCCGATGAAGATCGCCTGATCCAAGTCGCCATCAACTTTCTGTCCAACGCCATCAAGTTCTCACCGGAGGGCGCAACAGTTTCCATCAGCGCCGCCAGGCAAGACGATCGCGTTATGGTAAAGGTCGTCGACACCGGCCGCGGCATTGCGCCCAGCGAACAAGCGGTGATTTTCGACAAATTCCGCCAGGTCGAGCAAGCCGACCGCAAGGAAAAAGGCGGCATTGGCCTAGGGCTGGCAATCTGCAAAACAATCATCGAAAAACACCACGGGCAGATAGGCGTCGAAAGCACGGTAAGTGCCGGCAGTACCTTCTGGTTTTCAGTACCGATCGACCTGGAAA
>JAYRNY010001171.1:0-7273 GCA_041911975.1 bacterium
AAGCTGGATCAACCTCGGTGAAGCTGAGGTGGCTAATGATGACTACAAGGATGCTGAATCTTGTTTGAATCACGCGGCCATGATCTTGAACAGCGAAAAGCAGACTAAAGGAAAAGAATATGCGCGCGTCCAACAAGATCTTGGCGAAATGCGCCTTAACTCTGGTGATTATGATGCAGCTGAACCCTGCTTCAAAGCAGCTTTCGAAATTCGCATGACGTTGTCGGGTGCAGATAAAGAAGATGCCGCCGACTCGTTGCAAGGGCTGGCGGCTATTTCCATTCAGCGTCGAGAGTTCCATGACGCGATTGTAAAACTTCAACAGGCGCAAAAGTTGATCGAGACTACATCCGGCAAAGAAGACCGAGATTATGTGGCGGTTATTACAGATCTTGCTCGCGCCGAGCAGATGGCCGCCACCAAAAAGGAACAACTGCCCAGGGTTGCCGCCATCTACGAAGAAGCTCTCAAATTGAGCGAAAAGGTTTTCCCACCAGACCATCCTCAAGTTGGGAAAATCAATCTTGCATATGCCACCTTGCTTTTTGTGCAGGGTGATATAAACGGAGCGGAATCACGCTTTAACGAAGCAATTCGCATCACCACGAAAAATGGTGGTGAGAAGAGCGTCGACATGGCCCAAATGAAGGCTTCTCTGGCTATTTTGAACATGAAGCAAAAACGGTTCGGCGCGGCGGAACAATTGTTTGCCGACGCGATATCGATCGGTACGCAGAAGCTTGGCGAAACCAACGACGCTGTTCGTCGCTGGAAATCTCTAAAAGCCCAGTGCGAAAAGGCGCGCCACCGCGGGTAGTTTTTGAAAACCTATCTTCCTGTCAGTTCGCTGGGCGCGAAACCAATGTCTTTGGAGCCGAGCAGGCTCTTGGTCAGGCTGCCTCCAGCAACAACCATTTCGTGCATGGCTTCGTCCAGATGCCTGTCTTTGACGACAATCGGATCGCCGTCCGGCGCGGCAAAGAGAGCCGCCTTGCGCATCAGCTCGCCGATGAAAGCACCGCTTGCTCCGGCCGTTCGTTTGATGAACACTTCCATGTTATCTACCTCGACCTTCAGACCTTTCGAATAAACCTCGAACAAACGGCGGCGGCAATCGGCATCCGGCAGGGGCACTTCGTAAGCCTGATCAATACGTCCTGGGCGAGAGGCCAGTGCCGGTTCCAATATCTCCGGCCGATTGGTTGTTAAGACGAAGAGTACATCAACGTCATCCGACAAACCGTCCATTTCATTCATCAACTCAAGCAGCAAATGCTGATTGCAATCGGCACGCTGGGATCTATCTTCTGCAATCAAGTCTACGTCTTCAATAATCACCATTGCCGGCTCCAGCCAGCGAGCAAAGTAGCAAGTCTTGCTTATTAATCCCTGCCCACGCCCGGTGACAAGCATGACAGTCCGTTCTTTCATGGCCGATGCCAGATACATTGCTGTCATCGTTTTACCCGTGCCTGGTTTACCGTGCAAGAGAATTCCTCGTTTCAGTTTGCGACCGGCGTTCTTCAGAGCTTGGCTATATTGCCCTACTTCCGTCGTTTGTTTCTCGATACGCTTCAAAAGTCCGTCTGGCAGTATGATCTGCTCGCGCGTAATCGTGGGAACGGTGTGAAACTTCAAAGTGTTGCCACCGGTTGAATCAACAACCGAGAGCATCTTGCCTCGATAGACATTGTTCTTGCCCATATGGCGCTGTATTTCTTTGATGAATTTCTCTGCTGACTCACGATTTTCAGACATCACGTCGAGCACTATCGGCTGCGCTCCTGTAAAGTCCATCATGGAGCCTTGACGCAGAAGCACTGCCAGCTTTGGGTTTCCATTGATTAGATAGAGCCCTCCCTGCACGCAGGCTAGCTTACGTCCGCCGTCCAATTCCATATTCAGATACTGAACCGTGCCTTCTTTGGCACCGCCCAGTCCGACAAAACTGGCTACCGACTGGGAAGCAACAAGGTCGGCCAGCGACGTGCCTGTCAGGTTGTTCAGAAAGCCGCCCTGAATTCCCAGGATGGTTGTGCTGCGCCCGTTCTTGGTGGTGAGCTCATCAAGGGCAATCTGCAAATTGGCCTGGTTGTATCTTTCGAATTGTTCGGTGACGATTGCAAGAGTAGCGGGATCTCTTCCCATGTGCTCGCAAATCTTTGTTCTCAAATCCTTCGGCAGCAAATTTCCCGGAACCAGATCTTTCATATTGAAACCAGAGAAAGTCATTTTTCATTCCTCAAGCGGAGAATTCAAAAAGATTCGAACTGTGCGAAGGGGCTTTTCTCATTACAAGGCCGAAAGCGGTTTGAAAGCATGGATGCACCGCTTTTCTTAATGGGTGTCCAATCGCTAAGACCCCGAAACGGCAAAAACCATATAATGATGAATCAATGCCGGATTGTTGAGATTTTGCCTTTGGCGAGGGTGGAGACTTGGGACTGGGAGCAATGATTCATCAAGCCAAGGGGTGGTTTTTCTACCTCTTTGGTCAATATGAAGCTGCAGTCGATGAATTTACCGAGGCGATCAAAAGCTCGCCGGATAACGCCGCCAGCTGGAAGGGGCGAGGACTTTCTCACTTCAAGGCAGGCAATTTCGATCTGGCGCTGAGCGACCTTAGCAAATACATCACCATCGACGACAAGAACTTTCGCGTTTTTATGGCGCGCGCCGATGCCTATGCCGAAAAGGGCGACTACGACCTGGCTATTGAAGACTACACTCATGCGCTCGCTCACAAACCTGACGAGTTTCCCGCTTATCATATCTATCTCGACCGTGGCGCCGCCTACATCATGACGCGCGAGCTGGACAAAGCGATTGATGACTTGAACAAAGCAGTCGCTGCCAATGACAAATCGGTGGAAGCCTATCAAAGCCGCGGCATCGCACTGAGACTGAACAATCAACTTGATAAGGCGCTTTTGGATTTCGATAAAGTCCTATCAATGGACGCGAAGTACCATCAGGCTCACTATCAAAAAGGTCTTCTGTTCAATGACATGGCGGAATACCAGAGAGCTGTAGAGTCTCTCTCCATGTCGCTTTCCCTTTCTCCCAAATTCCTCGTGGCCTATTTCGAGCGCGCCAGCGCTTACGTAAATTTGAGCCAGTACGATAAGGCCGTAGCTGATTACAATGTGTGTGTCGATTCGGATCCTAAGTCTGCAGTTCCCTATCACATGAGGGGTTTGGCTCATATCAGCATGGGCGAATACGACCTGGCGCTCGCCGATCTCGCTAAAGCTCTGACGAGAAAAGACGGTGACGTAAGAATACTTACGGATCGTGGCATGGCATTTTTCCATAAAGAATATTTTGATCTGGCTCTCAAAGATTTCAATCAAGCGATTAGTCTCGATCCCAAGTATTGGAAAGCATATTCATTGCGGGGTCTTGTGCATGGAACAGGTTCGACGCGCGACTATCAAAAGGCGCTTTCTGATTTTGAAGTAGCAGTGAAGTTTGCGCCGATGGAAGCGGAGAATTACAATCGACGCGGTTTGGTTCTCGATGAAATGGGCGATTTCGAGAATGCGATTGCCAGCTTTGATGCGGCCTTAAAGCTCGATCCCAGGACGTTTAACGGTTATTACAATAAGGCTCTGACCCTGCACAAAATGGGCGAGCTGGAAGAGGCGAAGAAAAATTACGACCGCGCCATAAAAGCCAATCCGGCACTAAAGGCGGTGCATCTCAGACGGGGACAGGTTTTGCATGAATTGGGAAAACCGAAGCAGGCCCTCGATGACTACAATATCTGGGTGACTGAAAACCCTGATGATAAAGAGGTCTACGTATTACGAGGCAATGCGCTGGCCGATTTGAATAAACACAAAGAAGCGATGAAAGATTATGACAAAGCTATCGCGCAGGATAAATATAATGCCGTCGCGAAGATGCAACGCGGACATTTGAAATTGAAGCTGGGAAAAACGGAAGACGCTCTTATCGATTTCGACGATTCCATTCGTCTGAACCCCTGGCTTAAAGGCGCGCGTATAGGTAAATCCCAGGTATACGGAATGAGAGGCAACCTGGAAGGAGAGATGCAAGAACTGGGCGAAGCAATCCGCCTGGACGGTTCAGATCCCGCACCATTCTTGAAACGTGGCAGGCTGCTTGCTCAGACAGGAAAATATAGACGAGCCATCTCCGATCTCATGCATGCGCAAGATCTGCTGCTTGGGCAGGGACGGCGAGAAGAGGCTGCCGAACTGACTCCTGAGATTGGCGAATTGCAGAAGACCGAAGCCCAATCAACAAAACAAGATTGAAAAACTGAGATGCAAAAAGAGCGGTCAAAAAATTGAACCGCTCTTCAAGTTTTTCAATACATCCAAGGTGGGCGAAAATCTACATTATCCTCAAGATTTCGAACACAAACAGCGCGAAGACCGAGCCTGTGATGAAGGTTGCAACCACTATCATCCAGACCAGATGCGCTTGTCTCGGTGTAAATGATTTCACCACTCCAATTCTAGAAGCAATGAAATAAAGAAGGGCAATCAATAGGAATAGAACGAACCATGGTCTTAAAAGGATTCCGTTGGGCATGAACTGCGATGATGCGAGCAGCAATGCTGCCAGCGGGAAGCTGATAACGGAAACATAGTCGGAACCGCGCAAGCGTGAACTGTCGGAATTGCTGGCTGATCTTATATGGTTAAAAGCGGAAGTCAAGTTGCCCCAAAAGCTGGCTCTCAAGCGCTTTGGATCGGTTGCCGCGCCGCCTGATTCGGGCGTCGTGGTTGGTTCATCAGGCACGGGAAATTCCTCCTAACCGGGGTGCTTTTATTATTCCCAGAAGACGGAAACTATCGCGCCCCTGTTCGTTTTGACCGATAAAAATGGACGGCCTTCTTTATATAAGCTGTCGCTGTTTTCGAACTAGCGTTTTTTGATGAGACGGACAAAGGTCAAAATAAGACTGAATACCGCAGCCAAAAATCCACCCACGAGTCCTGCCGCAATGCCTGTTTGCCAATCTTTTTCGAGCTTGGCCGGCTGAGAGACGCCTTCTTTTGAAAGTACTTCTCTAAATGTAACTGCGTCTTGCTGGCTGGATTTGAGAGCTCGAATTGCCTGCTCGGGGCTGAGGCGGCCTCTGCGCACCAGGCTATGGCAACGCTCGGCTTGCCTTCTCAATTCATCGTCTATGAGACCAGACTCGACAAGAAATATTGCGCTCCTGTGAGTGTCCTGCAACATGACTTGATATGCAGCCGGTAAATTATCCTGATCAAGCAGTCCTGCCGCGCTTAGCAGATCGATAAGCCGCCCGCCCGGGCGATTGTGTTTGTTAGGCGGAAGAGCCCGTTTGTGAGATGGTCTGGCGTGAATTTCGTGCCTTTCTCTTTTCTCTTTGTCTTCACGTCTCTCATCTGATTCCTTTGATTCTCTTGCGCCGGAGCCGGGGTCGTCCTCATCTCCTTTCGATTCTTCCGGAGGAGCCGGTAAGACATCAACCTTGTCTTTGGAAGTCTTACTTTGACCTTCGTCTTTGGGGGCTGAAGCTTCTTGCGCTGTTTTTACTGGCGCTGTTTCTTCGTTTGCAGGAGCAGTGGTTTCTTCACCTGCATCTTGAGCACGGGGATTGCTTAATGCTTTAGCCTCTGCGTGACGCTTTCTGTAGCCGGCGGGATGCTCGATGAGATCTTCTATGGTCTTTAGCGCCGGTTGATTTGTTCTATCGCCGGCCTTCAGCCAGAGTTCAAACGCAGCCTTCAGTTCGTCAATTGCTTCTTCGTTTGAAATTTTGCCGTTGGTGACCTGTTCTTGAATCGCGCTTATGCTCGGAAAAAAATCAGGCGACAACGCGCCCTGGAAAACCAGCGTGCTGCCTAGAGGCGTGCCGTATTCAAAGCTGGTTTTTAGCGCTTCGTCAATCTGATCCTGGCTAACCAGATTGGAATCTACAAGCAAGTCCGCCAGGTTGTTTTTCCCTTTGCCGTACTTTGGGCTGAAGTTGAGCTGTTCGAGGGCGTCTTTGACGCTGCAGCCGCTTTTGTCAACGCGGGCAAGCGCTTTTAGAGCCGAATCAAGGGGAATTTCGCCGTCTCTGACCAGGGCCTGCAGATCTAGGGCTGAGTGCAAGAGCTTTTCTGTGACGCATCCCGAAGTTATAAGGACGCGTCCGATTGGAATGCTCAGTCTCTTGGACAGTTGAATTGCTTCGGTAATTTCGGCGGACGACACGATTCTGGCAGCCACCAGCATGTCTCCGACCCGAATCATTCGGACGTCTATTGGTTTGTTGTCTTTTGGCACGACACACCATTTATGCGAGGCTGCAGATCATAGCAGTTTTGCCCATCCCCTTTGATTGACATGCGGCTGTCAAGATTTTATTGGTCTTTGTCCGGTCGTGCACCACATGCAGTACTACGACCGATGCCGTACTCGCGTCAGACAGGCTGAGAAGCCGCTTCGCTTATCGAATTCTAATTTCATATTACGCCGCGCTTTCAGAGACACCAATGGATGTCAGGAGAAAATGTGGTAATCTTTTCGACCAAGCAATCCACGGAGTCCCCCTTCACATGTCATCATCCGGTCAAGCTGACAGCCTTTCTCACCCCTTTGATCTTTCAAAACAGATACTCTCTGACGCCGGAGCCCTGAAGCGTTTTGTCGATGCCAATCTTCTGGCATTCGTGAGAAGCGACGTAAACGGACTCTTCTACGAAGTCAATCAAGCAATGGAAGATTTGCTTGGTTACTCAAAGGAAGAACTTGAGTCAGGCGCGATTAAATGGAATGACATCACGCCGCAGGAGCATTCGTTTGCCGATCTGGGTGCTGTCGCTGAGCTTTCAAAAACCGGAAAAGCCGGCCCTTTGCAGAAAGAGCTGCTGCATAAGGACGGCAGCAAAGTGCCGGTTGTGATTGGCGTAGTCAGCCTGCCCGAGTATCCGGATCAAGTGCTGGCCTACCTGGTCGGGCTACAGCCCAAGAAGCTTTTCGAATATCGACAGTTACTAGAGGAGGCGCACTTCCAGCTTCTTGCCGAAAATATCCCGCAGCTGGTCAATGTCTGCGACCCTGAGGGACGAATCATTTACAGCAACAGGCGCTTCATCGACTACACCGGGCTGGATGGAAAGAATGGACCATTGTTCTGGGATGCCTGCGTACACCCCGCTGATATCGAACTGATGCATCAGCTGGGTCAGAAGTGCAAGGAAGAGCGCAGCCTGTTCGAGTGCGAAGCGCGTTTGAAAGCACACGACGGCACTTATCGCTGGTATCTCATCCTTTCTGTGCC
>JAYRNY010001172.1:0-6861 GCA_041911975.1 bacterium
AACCAATTTGGATGTGATCAAACGCCCCTTCAAAAGTTGAATGCAAGGACCGCAAGAAGACCGACCAGCAAACTGGTCGGTCTTCCGGTTGTTTAAGAATTGGTAGCAAATTCGCAGTCGAAAGTAGTGCCACTGCCGGAGGTTTTAAACGACAGTTTGCCGTCCATGGCTTTGCATATATAATGAGCCAGAGGCAGACCCAGTCCGGATATCGGTTTGCCGCCCACCTGACGGAAGCGATCGAATAACAGCGGCTGCAACGATACAGGTATCCCACTGCCTGAGTCGGAGACGCCAATGAACATTGTTGCGTCGCGTCGGCGGATCGTAATTTTCACTACGGACTCGCAAGAGGAGGCGCAAACGGCGTTTTCAATCAATGCGTCGATCAAGCGCTCGAACATTGTTTGATCGATGGCGGCAGAGAGTTGTTTTGCATCCGGTTCAATTTCCAGTATCAGTCTCACTCGCGAGTCAGAATACTTGCGGCGGGCTTTTTCCATTATTACCTGCAACAGCTCGGCAACCGGGATGTCGTGAGGATGCAAAACCATATCACCGGCCGCAAATTTTTCCACATCGAGCAGATCGTTGATCTGTGAAAGCAGCTTGCTGAGTGTTTTCTCTGCCTGGTGTACCAGCTTCTCTTCATGGTCCGGTACTATTCCGCAGACGCCTTCCGAAATCATCTCCAGTCCATTTAGTAAGGACGAAAGCGGCGTTCGCAAATCATGATTGATGATCGCCATGAGGTTGATTCGTTGAGCTTCCGATTCTCTGATCGTTTCGGCCGCCCAGCACAAACTGCGGTCGAGGCGGTCGAGTTCATCGTTGCCGCCACGATCTGCTGTTAATGTTTTGCCCAGAGCAAAATCTCTGGCTTTGCTGTTCAGCCTGCCGATGCGGTTAATTATGCGCCGTCCGACAAGTGTGGTCGCGGCCAATATGGAGAGATTGAAGATCACTGCCAGACAAAGGATCAATAGAAACTCCTGGCGCAGTTTCAAAGCCAGATCATAGCTGGAGTTTATTTCGTTGCCTTCATGCGCAAGCGCTGCAAACAGTGCATCTTCCACAGCCTGACCGTCTTTGTCGGCGCGAGCAAATTGTTCGTCGAATCGCGGCAAATGAGTGAGGTCGCTTATGTCGACTGACTTAGCTGTTGAGTCAATGCTCTTCAAATGATCAGTCGCATCAGCAATTGTTCTAGAGAGAGTGGGACTGTATGCAACTGCCTCGCGCAGTATTTCGCACGCATCTATCAATCCTTCCAGTTGCGGCAGAAGCGTCAGCACAGATTGAAAACGCCGTTGGCTTACGGCTTCGTTGGAATTCTGGCGCCTGGAAAAAAACGACGCCAGCAGCTCTTGCGATTGAACTGTAATGCGCTTCTCTCTTGCGTATTGCGCAGATGTTTTTTGTGCATGGTCGAGGTTTTCAGAGAGTTTCCACGCAATAGAACCCTGACCGATCAAGAAGATGACGAACAGAGTGATGAATCGGCTTGTAATTGATGTTTTTGCTTCCTTCGCCAGTTTATCTTCCTTTGATTTCTTTGATTCTTTTGATTCTGTTGATGCTTTTGATTCTGTAGATCCTGTCGATGTCTCTCTGCTTTCCTTTTGCGAGATCGGTATGGAAAACCAGAATGTAGAGCCTTTTCCAATCTCGGAGCGGCAGCCAATTTCGCCACCGTGCGCCGAGACTATTTGTTTTGAAATCAAAAGCCCCAGCCCGCTGCCGCTGTTTTGAGGGTCTTTGTTAGCGTCAACCTGGCTGAATCTTTGAAAGAGTTTTTTTTGGTCTTCAAAGGAAATTCCGGGACCGCTGTCTGTGACTTCGAAGCGCACGCTTGTTGCAGTTCGCCTTGCCAGCAGTGCAACTGTGCCATTGCTTTTAGAGAATTTGACTGCGTTTGACAGCAGGTTGGTCAGTACTCTTTCTAAAAGCGCCGCGTCGCATTCTATATCGATCGCGTCATCGTTGCGCTCCAGTGTTATGGTTTTCCTCTGCAGCAGCCAGTCTACTGTGGCTACTGCGGAATTGGTGATATCTTGTGTGTTGGTCGTGGACAGGACCAGATCCGGTGTTTTGTTTAGATTGAAGTCGATGGCGTCCGTCATCTGTTGAAGTAAGAGGAGCATGCCGTCTAGATTGCGGCTCATTTTTTCAAGTTGAGATCGGGCACTCTGCGCCAGTTCGGGTGCTTTGAAAATCGTGTTTATGGTTGTTCGTGCATTGCTCACCGCCGCGGTTTGCACATCCTGTAAATGCTGCAGGTAGCTCTTTCTGGCAATCTCGTTTGTGTTTTCAATCACTGAAAGTTGGTGGAATGTGCGCTGTAATTCACCGATTTCGTTTCTCGCCGCCTGCGGTGCGGAAATGACTCGGGCCGCAAGCAGCGCATCGCAGTCATCTGCCAGAGCGGCAATTGGATGGGTGATTCCTCTTCGGACGATGTACGCAACGGCGACGCCGAGTCCGACATTGAGAATGAGAGCCGCAATCAGCAGTTGCTGCGTATCGGGAAAGACTGGTAGTGATGGGGTTTGCGCGGTGATCTCGCGGTTGAGATCTTTTACAATAACTACAGCGCCATCATACATTCGGATTGAGTTTTGCAAATATGTCAAATAACTTTGCGCCGATTGATCGTTGGAGATTCCCTGTAAGAACACTCCTTTGCTGCTTGCAGTGACGGCTTCCACCAGGCTCTCGAATTTCTCCAGAGCGCCAAGGTTTAGTCCGGCTGCTTTCCAGCGCGCATTGAGATCGTTCTGCAGTTCGGCGATACGCCGACAGCTTTCGTTGTGCTTTGTTATGGCAGCAGGGTTTGTTTTATTCCGCCTGCCGGTGTCCACTACTCGCCGGTGCCGCCTGAGCATATCGGCGTATTGCGAGAAGCCTTGTGATGCATGCATGAGTTGAAACTCGCGCTTGGCTTCCTTTTCGGCGCCGACAATTTTGTATGAAAGAGCGAAGAGAAAGCAAAACTCGATTGCGCAGAGCAAGAGGAAACCCTGGGCCAGGGCGCGGATCAAAGGTGAGTTTCTATAATTGCTCAAAATAAGACAGCGGGAAATCGAGAGCCATGAATGGGCAATGTCAACATGAAAATTAGTTCGTCCAGATGTATGCTAATTAGACTATGAAGCTTTTGCTAGTGGAAGACGACCAGGAGATGGCAGACACGATTATTTTGTGGCTGCGGTCTGAGCGATATGACATCGCACATTACGCCGACGGGCTGGACGGCAAGGCGGCGCTGGAAAGCGGCAGTTATGACCTGGCGATTCTCGACTGGGAGTTGCCGGGGTTGGGCGGCATTGAGATCTTGAAAGAGTATCGTGCTGGCAAGGGAGCGATTCCGGTGCTCGTTCTTACCGGAAAGGCAATGATTCAAGATCGCGTCACGGGGCTTGATGCGGGTGCTGATGATTACTTGACCAAGCCCTTCAGTTTGAAAGAACTGTCGGCGAGAGTGCGGGCGCTTTTGCGGCGGCCGGAGTCAGTGCTGGAGGATGTTCTTGCTGTGGGAGAACTGTCTCTGGATGCTGTCAAGTATCGAGTGCTCAAACGCGGCGTAGAAGTCCAATTGATGCCGCGTGAATTTTCCCTTTTGGAATTTTTCATGCGTCACCCTGATATTCCATTTACTTCCGAAGCGCTTCTTCAGCGGGTTTGGACCGATGATAGCGAGGCGTCAAACAGTGCGCTGCGTAATTCTATTAAGCGCTTGCGGTCAAAGATCGATGATGGCGGCAGCGAATCCGACTCGCTGATTGAAAACATTCCCGGCGTTGGATATCGCCTGCGGATCGAGAAAAACGCATAAAGCGAATGATGTTTTCCATCAGACTGTACGGTGTTTCAAAAATCAGATCCGTCCTTCATTCCAAAATGTGAGGATTTTTCGGAATGAAGGCCGAATTCTGATTTGCGATAGCTTTCGACTGGCGAATTTGGTTGGTTCGCTGTTGACAATAGGGTGCTTCTCCTTGCAAGCGGTGACGATTGGTTCGATTGCCACCTGTGGCTGGTTTACGTGAGTTCTGTTGACAGCCGGCTTCCAAGGGTTGAAAGCTCGCGCTAATGGTAATTCTATGATTTCCTTCAAAGCCTGTTAAAAGCTATAAGTGGCCCATATCTGATAAAAACCAATAGTAAGCATCGTTTTGGGTATCTCACCAGCGGGCGCGCACGCGATATGTAACCACCGTCGAAATATGCCGATATGCTAAGACAGAGTCCGGAAGCCAACAATTTTTCTTTCTAGAAAAATCCCTCTGCACTCATAGATCTTTTCTCCCAACCCGGCGTTCAAGTATCAGCACATCTGTCCATCGGACAGTGGCTCTATGCTTGCTTCCGCGCCAATTGAGGGCGCACACAATGCGCCCCTGGGAAAACTTCTGCTACTGAAAGTCCGGCTCGAACAAAGTTTGTTCTGGTTAACGGACGTTGAAATCACACAACTAAGTATGGAGGACGAGCTATGAAGAAAAGCTCTCTCCTGCGCTCTGTCTGGCGTATTCCCATGGCTCGCAGAGCCATCGTGCGATACGCCTCGGACGCATGGTTGCTTGAATTTACCCAGCGAGCTCACTTCGAGTGGTTTCGCCGGAATCAAAACCCCCGCACCGGTCTCGTCAAAGACCGCGACCAACCCAAGTCTCCTGCCAGCATCGCTGCCACAGGATTTGCACTTGTTGCTTATCCGATCGCGGCGAGCCGCGGCTGGATAACGCACGAGGAAGCGCTTACTTACGTAGCGAAGACTCTTCGGGCGCTATCTGATGCCCCGCAGGGACCGGAGCGTGAGGGAATGAGCGGCAACTGGGGGATGTTCTACCACTTCCTCGATCCAGGCACCGCTACTCGCGCTGTTGCTCCGAAGTTCTGGGACAGCGAATTGTCGACCATCGACACGGCGCTGCTCATGGCCGGCGTTCTTTTCGCCGGTTCTTACTTCGACGGCGAAAACACGCATGAGCGCGGCATCCGCCACATGGCGGAAAATCTCTACAGGCGCGTCGAATGGGACCGTTTTGTTAGAGAAGATCACCTGATCCTGCACGCGTGGACGCCTGAGCGCGGCATGTGGGAGCCCGTTTACCGCGGTTATAGCGAAGCGCTGCTTCTCTACATTCTCGCCCTTGGCTCACCCACGCATGCGGCTTCGGCCGCTAGCTGGCAGGCTTTCATCGGTGACGCTCAGGCCGAGACTCACTACGGGCAGACCTTCATTCGCATGCCAGGTATGCCTCTTTTCTGCTACCAGTACCCGCACTGCTTCATCGACTTCCTTGGCATCATGGACGATGTCGGTCGGCGACTCGGTTTTGACCATTATGAAAACGCTCGCCGCGCCTCGCTTGCGCAGCACAGCTACGCAGTGGTCAACCCGAATCGCATGGTCGGATACAACTCGGTGAACTGGGGGCTGACCGCTTGCGACGGACCTGGCGGCGGCAGAAAAGTCGTGAACGGTCGCGAGGTGGAGTTTCGCGGGTATAGCGAACGCGGCGGTCCGATGGGCTTTGACGACGGCACGATTGCGCCGACTGCGGCGCTTTCGGCCATGCCCTTCGTGCCGATCGACTCCAAGCACACGCTGCGCCACTGGTTGACTCAGCGCCCCGAGCTGTTCGACATGGATCTCGGCTTCGTCGACGCGTTCAACCCGACCTTCGACCAGAGGTCGTTCAACGGTTGGGTTGACTCCGACCGCATCGGCATCGACCAGGGCCCGATCGTTCTCATGTTGGAAAATTACGAGAGCGGTTTGGTCTGGAAAGTGATGCGCTCAAACGTTCATCTCAAGCGCGGGCTCAGGGCTGCCGGATTTACCGGTGGCTGGCTGGGCGCGTGAGGCAAACGCAGCATGTTCGGAGTGTCGGCGGCTCGCCGACGCTTGGGGCTGTTCATACACGGTCGTGGAGTGTCGACGGCTCGCCGACACTCCTGGCAGTGCAGCATCCCGACGAGCGTGTCTGCTGAATAAAGGAACTGAATCAATGGGACACAAACACGAAACCACCGCACAGAAGCGGGTGATCGATGCCGCTATCTCCGGGCTGCCGCCGCACTTCAAGTTCAGCGCCGCCACGTCCGCGTACCAGATTGAAGGCGCTGCGCTGCAACACGGCCGCGGACCTTGCATCTGGGACACCTTCCTTGCCGACAAGAGCCGCCCTCATTCGGGCGACACCGGCGAGGTGGCCTGCGATCACTATCATCGATTCCGTGAGGACATCGCCATCATGAAGGAGCTGGGGCTCGATGCCTATCGGTTCTCCATCTCATGGTCGCGCATCTTCCCGGACGGCACCGGCGAGATCAATCGCGCCGGGCTGCAGTTTTACAACGACCTGGTGGACGAGCTTCTGGCTGCGGGCATCGAACCCTACGTCACGCTCTACCACTGGGACCTGCCCCTGGCACTCCAGGACAAGTGGGGCGGCTGGCTGTCGCGCTCCACGCTGCACGCTTTCGCGCGCTACGCGGAAGTGATGGTGCAGGAGCTGGGCGACCGCGTCAAAAACTGGACGACCTTCAACGAGCCGGAGGTGATCATCGCCGGATATATCGGAAACGGCATGGCGCCTGCATACAACCGCGGCGACATTGCTTTCCATGTCGGGCACAACCTCATGGTCGCGCACGGACTTGCCGCAAAGGCAATCCGCAAGGCGAGCCCAGATGCGAAGGTCGGCATCGTGCTCAACTTCAACATCGTCGATCCCAAGGACAACACGGAAGCTTGCCGGGTTGCCGCTCATAAGCGGTATCTGCGCGCTTATACGTGGTATCTCGACGGTCTTTTCAACGGAGCCTATCCGCAAGAAGTTCTTGCGGATC
>JAYRNY010001173.1:0-3290 GCA_041911975.1 bacterium
ATCGACGAAATTCACTTATGTTTTTGCCGGCGCTGTAATTCTTACTGCCTTCATCGTCAATCCAAACGCGGTCGCAGACAGAAAGCAATTTCTGCTCGCGCAATCAGTTCGCAGAGCCATGCGCGACGGCTACGACGTTTTCGATCCAAACAGTCCATGGAGAACAGTCATCGGCAGAACTGCGCTTGTCTACTACAAAGACGGACCGTGCTCCAACGTCGGTGTTTTGAGATTTAAAGAAGGTGACAAGCTCGGCACTTACTCCTTGCTGACTAACGGTTGCGTTGATGCCAGCGATGGTGCCGATATGTCGCAGCAGGTTTTGCTGGCCAGCTACCCAATGCTCTTTCGACCAAATGCGCGACGTGCATGCGTGATCGGCTGGGGATCGGGCGTCACCGTCGCGGAACTATTGAATTTCCCGATCACATCGGTGACCGCCGTGGAATTGGAACCGTCCGTAATCGAGGCGGCGAAAGTTTTCAATCGGCACACACATGAGCCAGAAAAAAATCCGCGGGTGAAAATCGAAATAAATGACGGCCGCAATTTCCTGCTTGCCACCACTCAGAAGTTCGACATCATCGTCTCCGAGCCGTCCAATCCATGGCAGGTTGGCGTATGCAATCTATTCACGGCCGAATACTTCGACTGTGTGAAAGATCGACTGACACCGGATGGAGTGCTCAGTCTCTGGCTGCAGCTCGGTGAAATCTCACCGGACTCAATCAAGGCTATTCTCAAAGCTCTCGACAGCCGATTTCAATACTGTCTCGCCATGGCCTCCGACCAATCCAATCTGGTCATTCTCGCCAGTCAAAAGCCTATTACAGCAAATTACCAGAGCCTCTCCGACGCATTCCAGGACCCATACATTGCCCATGCCCTGGACAAGGCTAAAATCACAAGCCCCGAGGGTGTTTTAGCTCGTATGTTATTGACTCCCAGCGGCGTCTCCTACATGGTGCGCGACGCAAAACCAAATACCGACGATATGAACCTCCTCGAATACAGAATCGGTCGCACGTATGAGTCGATGACATTCGGCCACGCAAACGGCGTGCTGCTGTCCGAAAACATGGGAAATCCTTCCGGTTATGTCAATTGGGGGGATATGTCCAAAGAAAAGATTGCCGAGGTGATGGCTCGCGTGGCAATCGAAGCGACAAAATTCGGTCATTTGACGTCAGCATATTCATGGGCTCACAGCTCACTGGATACGAGCCCCAATAGTGTTGCAAAACGCATCATGTACTGGCTGGAGCAGGAAGATCAAAAACGAACCGATGCTGCGCGCGCTCGCGGTGAAATCGAATCGCTCGACCCGGCAAAGAAAGGAAGCACGGGCAAATCCACTGAAAAGGCGACGGAAAGTTCTGGCCAAAAGCCCGAAGAAAAATCAAGCCAGAAGTCGGGCAAAGCATCTGACGAGAATCTAGAACAAAAATCAGACGCCACTTTCGAGAAGTCTCTCAAAAAATCTGAGACCACGGGCGCCTTCGGCAAATAGAGCGAAAAAGACGCCAATCCTGGGATCTATTACAATGGCGACCTATGTGGCATTTGCCTTCCCTCTACCGGATTTCTCAATGAATACTGCCAAGACAAAAAAACTTCTCAACGGCGCACTGGTCTGCCTTTTAGCCGCCTCAGCGCAAAACGGCGTACTGACAAGCCCTGGATTTGCCGCTCCCGCCAAGGAAGGCGGCCAGTCGACCCCGGTGGAAGAGAAAGCCAGTCAGATCGTGAAGAATGTCGGCGCGTTCTACAAAAACATGAAGGGTTTCACCCAGACCATGTCAACAGAGATGAGAGTATCGGCTTCCACCAAGCAAATGTCCATGGCTTCGGTATTCAAGGTGGCTTTTGCCCGCCCCAACAAATTATTTCTGAACCTGGAGAGCGGCAGAATGGGCGGACAGATGGTATCCGACGGAAACACAGTCTATCTGTATACGCCCGTACTCAACAAGTACATGAAGGTACCGGCGCCTGAAGATCTCTCCAAAATCTTCGAGACCATCGACTATCAGATCGTAGGCGGCGGCTTCAGCAACATGTCCTTAGTAGAATCGATGTGCAACCCAGATCCGTACAAGCAAATTATGGCGGACGTCATCAAAGTCGAAAATATTGGAGCGGAAAAGATCGACGACAAGGATTGTGATCATATTCGTTTTACACAGAAGGAATTTACCTGGGACATGTGGGTGCGCCAGGGAAAAGAGCCGTGGATTGTGAAAGTGACTGCCGATATGTCCAAGCTTCTCGCCAATAAGCCGGTGCCGGATGCTCCGCCTGACGCGAAGGCAGAGCTGATTTGCATCTATTCGAACTCACAAGCTAACGTCGTACCCACAGCAGAAATGCTGACTTTCAAGAAGCCGGAAGGCTCTCAGGAAGTTGAAAACTTTATCGATGAGAAGACCAGCGCAGCCGATCCCGTGCACCCGCTGCTCAACAGGCCGGCTCCAGCCTTCGATCTCGACACCGTAGACGGTGCGAAATTCGACCTCGCGTCTCAAAAGGGTAAAGTTGTAGTCCTCGATTTCTGGGCCACCTGGTGCGCACCGTGCGTAATGTCATTGCCCATCCATACGGAAGTGGCAAACTCGCTGAAGGATGTTGTCTTTCTTGCAGTCAACCTTCAGGAAACGCCAGAGGAGATCAAGCAATTCTTGGAAAAGAAAAAGTTGAAGATGCCGGTCGGTCTCGATACCGAAGCTAAGGTCGCCGAAATGTACATGGTGAGGGGACTTCCGCAGACTGTAATTATCGGAAAAGACGGCAATGTTGCCGGAGTGGACATCGGTTTTGCTCCGAATCTAAGAGAGACTTTCACAAAGGAACTCAACGACATCCTCACCAAGTAGAGGTTTCATCGATACTGAAAAACGGTCGACGGATGGCGTCGCCCTGCATTAGCTCTTAAGTATTCATCTTCGTCAACTTGCCGTTTTTCCTGGCTTCATTGAACAGATATTCGAAAAGCATCGCTGCAAGAATTGCATAGAGCATATTGAGAGCGACGCTCATCAACAATGAGCCAGTAGAAAAACTGCCGCCTTTGAGCACCGTGCGCATTCCTTCGAATACGTAAGTGGCAGGAACGCAGAGAGCAATTGAGCGCAGCCACGCGGGCAGCACATCAACAGGATAGAAGACACAACAAATCGGCTGAATGAGAAATGGAATCGCCCAGGCCAGGGCTTCTGCCTGATGCCCCCAGCGAATAATCACGGCTGTCGTTATCAGACCAATGGTCCAGCCCATTAAAAGCAGGTTGATGA
>JAYRNY010001174.1:0-2349 GCA_041911975.1 bacterium
GCATTGACCTCTTGCAGCAGATCGACATAAATTTGCGTCGCCATGATTGGCGAGCGCATGTCGTGAGCAAGCATTTGTGCGATTGCCTGCCGTTGTTCTGCAGCATCTCGCAAGGATTGAGCAGATTGGCGAAAAACGCTGTCCAGATATTCAAACTCATCGCGGATGTCTTTTTCACTTTCCCTCGCGCCCAATGCGAGCAGATTGCCAGCGTTACGCGCCAGCAGTTTCAACCGCACAACAATTCCGCGCGCAAAGTGAAACATCACCGCCAGCGCGGCAGCAGCACCGAGCGGCAATCCAATTGCCAATATGCCCCGCAATTGACCGTTCAAAAAACTCAGACGAGCGCGATTTTCCGCAAGCCTGGTCTCTGCCTTGTCGATCACTTTCTCGATATCGTCTGCAATCAGCAAGCCCCTCATCATCAGCTTTCTGAAGCGCAGGAGACGACCGACGTTGTTGTTGAACAATCCGACAGCCGGCATTGGTGCTAATTTTTCCGCGTCACTGACCATCTGCAAAGCAGACTTTCTGAAATCCGCAAAGATGTCTGCGCCTCCCGATTGGCGCAAATCCGCCGGAACAGGCGTGGCTGAAAGCGTCTCAAGCATCTGGTAAAACGCCTTGCGATCGTTATTCACTCGCAACTCATAACCAGGAATGTTCGAATTGCGGCTGGTCATCATGTCATAGCCGTAGTTTTTCAAAGCACAAAAACAAATGCCCAGGTTCATAACGACCTCAGCGTGCGACTGCTCTTCCGAAGAAATCTCGGCAGTCGACTGCCAGAGGAAATTGAGCACCAGAAGCAAACAGCTTCCGAGCAACCCTGGTATCAAAACAACCAAAAGCCCGCGGCGAAACACCGCCGACTTGAAAGGCAGCGAACCAGGTTTTACAGAATCTCCCCGGGAGCCGTCAGGCATTCCGTTTGCCTTGCACATTCTTACTAACGAGGCCACAAACAATTTACCACTAACGGCGAACTTCACAGCGTCAGCTCGATATTGCGAAAGAAACGCGGGCACTGAACCTAAACTGGGCGCACCAGACCTTCCGTTTTAGTCATATAACGCACATCCGGCGTCAACTTCGGGCCGACAGTGGCAAGCGGATCATAATAAACGCGCAGTGTTTCGCCTGGCTTAACTTCAGGGTACCTGTAAACCTGCGAGCCTTCAATCTTCCACTCCGGATTGTGTACGCTCATAAGCCCGTTTCCATTACGCACAGATAAAGGACCTTCGATAGAAATACTGGAAACCCTGTTGCTGACTGCACTTTGACCAACAGCTTTCACTTTGCCTTCCAGAGCCGCGTCAAGAGCGATGTCAAAACGTTGACCAGACAAAGGCGCGATCTCGAGGCGCGACATGTCGTTGGCAAACTCCAGTTTGATCGGTGTTCGCTCAGACTGGCGAACGCTGATGCCCGCGTCTTTCAGGTTGGACCAAATGCCAGTCTTTCCTTCAGGCCAGACTGGATTGGAAAGAGTCGACCACGAATTGGAATGCTTAGAATCAACAATGAAGCGCGCTGTAAAACTGTTGCCGCCTTTCGGCAAAACAAGCTCGTGCGCATAAACTGCATCGGAGGATGGTCCCTTCAGAGGACTGAGACGAAATGCATTGTGGTCGGCGGTGGAAAGAATGCGCTCTCCTCTGGGACCAATTTTACCGACGAGGGTGGAAAAGCCGCTGTCGACTTCATATGAAAGATCTCGCACGCCGGCGACGGCATTCTTAAGTGCCGTCGAGCTCATCACTGTTTCTCCGGCCGCTCCCCTTTCGCCGACTGCCTTAAGACCGGCACGAGCCAGAGGGAACAAAGCAGCCGCGGTAAGGGCTGTGGCGGTGCCAATTTCGGCCAGGTGCTCTTCTGGTTTGTTCCAGACATCACTTGCATAGTCACTCAGCCATTGCGCCGAAGAGTTAACTACATGCGGTTGCTCGGCATTGCGTTCAGCCATGTCTCATCCTCAATTATCCGGCGGGGGAATTTCAGTATGTCCCAGATTTTTGCCAATTGCATTGGGGAAACTACGAAGGCAGCCATATTCATTCAAGAAAGGGGGACGACATCAGTTTGCTGACGGGCGAGGACTCCGATACTATGCTACATCACATAGTAGTAGCAAAAAAAACAAATGGTATGGCAGGCGAGAGGGCGAAACATCTCTGTTCGCTTGCTCTCACCTGCCACAAGTTGATTCTGCATTAAGAATAATCCGGTCGGTTTTTTAGACGATTCCGGAAACTTCAGTTAGAAGCGATACTGCCAGCAGACGCCCAGTCCGCCACGGCCGCCGCAGCGACGAGTGTAGATGTAGTCGAGTCGCGACGTAGC
>JAYRNY010001175.1:0-2054 GCA_041911975.1 bacterium
AATACTTCGACAGCAAAGGCGTGCTCGTACAGCGGCTTTCGCGCACCATAGGCTCATTTGGCATCGTCGCCCTCGATGGCAAGGGACTGTTTCGCCAGACCTGGCGAGAAGTGCGCAGCCCCGACGGCACAGCCGCATTGGTGTTGAGACGAGTCGAGGAGTGGCGCGCCGATCGCACTAAAGTGCGGACGATTCAGATGTCGAAAGACGGGTTGAAACCGATTGCCGTCGAATACGACCAGCGCGATCAGAGCACTCTGATCAAAACTCTCGCCGACGACGGAAAGACGGTCGTCTCGGTGGCCAAGAAGTCGCGCGCCGGTGATACCATCTGGAGCCGCCAGTCGTCGAAGCAGAGCGAGAAATTCATCGGCGAGCGCATGAAGATGCCCGAGCAGACAGCGCTTCCATCTGTGCGCTACGTTGGTCCGCCGCGCATCTACGACTACGATCCGCCTGAGCAAGTGAAGCAATAGGTGTCACCATGCGTTGGAGAGTCTACATCGTCTTTTGCCTCGTAATTTTCGTGTCGGCGCTTGCCAAATTCATGCCGGGCTTTCTGCTGGGGGTAATCGGCGCTTTGCTGATACTGACCGCAGATGCGCGCGATCGCCTGCTCTGAAGCCCTGAAAGACACCAGACTGAGCTCGTTGCGGTCTGGTGTCTTTCTTTTTTTGCGGTTAATAGTAGACCGGTCTGTTATTGTGACTGACCGCTGTCGTCTGTGGGTAAAAAGAAGTCAGGGAGCCCGCTTGAGATTTGCGATGGTCAACGAGAGAACTTCCGACAGGCAAGACGCCCCGTCTGATGAGGCGGGCAGCCGCCTGGGCTCTTTGAGCGATCTTGGCATAAGTTTGTTCGACACCGCGGTGGCCAAACCTTACAACGCTACCGCCGGTCTGGTGCTTCCGCAAATGGATTTGTCGCACAGCTACGACCATCATTCATGGGCTGCCAGAGCCGGCGAATTCGGCGGCGGTGTGATCGACGTGGTGGCACTGACCAAGCTCAGTTCTTACGGCGTCGGTAAAGGCCTGAACTGGGGTGTGGAGAACGGAATGCTCTCAGCGTCTCTGGCTAAGAGTCCGATGTTGGCGTCCACTTTGACGCTGGGGACGACAGGAGCACTCTATGGAGGCGTCTTCACGAGCGGCGATGCCGCCACTAGATTGAAGAATGCCGCCATCGGCGCGGGCACTTTTGCGGTGCTTGGAGCAAGCACGGTTGGATTGGGCCGGTTTGCATTTCTTGGTGAGGCGGGAAGCCGATCTTTAGTGCAAGACATGGCTATTGGCGGTCTTTCCGGATTGCCGGCCGGTGTGGCCAATGCTGAATTGACGTCACTGTCCAACGGTCACGGGCTCACTTTTGACAGCAAGACCGTGGGCTCGTCGGCGCTTTATTACGGTTTATTCGGCGCCACCATGAGCGGTGCAATGCACGGGCTGGTCAGCGCCGTAGAAGGCGGCAGAAATACGGCGGTGCGAGAGCCCGCATCAATTACTCCGGCGGCTGAATCTTCATTGAAACCGCCTGCCGATGCTGCTACTGTCAAGCCGTTCAACATTCCTGAATCCGGCTATGTCGAATTGGGAAAAATGATGCGCGAAACTCCCGCCGAAGACCAGATTCGCCTTGTTCAGCAGGTAGTCGACAGCCGCCCTGGTGTGCCGGTCGGCAGTTGGATGAGGCTGATCGAGCCCCAGGACATGCCCCAGTTCTTGCGAGCTATCGATCAAATGTACCCCGATACGGCCCTTAAGACTGCCGACTATTTGATTGAAACGGGCAATCTGCGCCCGGCGACGCCGGAATCAGAGCCGATCGATTTCAATGCCTGGAAGAATGCGTTGAAGTCGGTGGAAACCGAAAAGGCGGCTCAGACTGCCGCCGGCAAAGATGCGGTAATGCAAGCCATTTCAGGCGCGGCAGAGAAACCGTTTACTCTCGATGACGTGACGATGACTGTTCGCGACCCGGCGGCGCTCATTGGTTTTGAAAATCTAAAAAAGGTAGATTTTGATGGATTTGCCCATCAATTGAATTCAGCTATT
>JAYRNY010001176.1:0-3609 GCA_041911975.1 bacterium
GTAGATCGCCTCATGAGCGAAGACTGGCAGGGCGCACAGGGCGGTGCTATAAACAAAGAGCTCAAGGATGAGATCGTCAAAGTCGCGCTAGATCATCACATCATGACTCAATACACTTCCTTCGTTGCAGTAGAAGAGAAAGTAGTCACCAAAGGTGGTGAATCGAGAACAGTTGCTGTGCCTGTGGAAGTACCGGAAGGAGTGTCGCGAGAAACAACCATAGACGCAGCCGACAGCCTGTCCGGTCCGACCCTCAGCAGAGCGGGAGGCGGAGGAGCCGGCGATCACTTCTACATGCGCATGAAAAACAAGGTCTCCCGGCAAAGCCACGGTTACCCGATGGCGCTTCCAGCACCAAGTCCAATGGCGTCTCCTCTTGCAGGCGCTCCAGCATTCAACCAGCCTGCAGGCAGTATTGGATCCGCCAATGGTGGGCAAAGCATCGACAGGCGGCAAGCCGGCAAAGCTGAAGAAAGCAAGCCTGCCAAACCAGTCGAAGCGCAGAAAAAACAAGATAAGGAAAAGGCAGAACCGGCAAATGAAATTGCCATGAGTGAGGAAATTTCGAAACTGTCTGCCGCACTCAAACAGCTCTCAACCAGCTCGAATAAAGAGAAAACAGCGAGCACATTGCACGTGCGCCTAGCTGACGGCAAAGTTTCACTGGTGATCGAATTAGCCGACACTTCGGAAGAAAGCCTTAAAGCTTTGAAAAAACTGGGCTTCGAATTGATTCTCCAGGAGAAAAACAAAGTGACAGGAAGAATCTCACTAGAAAAACTGACTGCCCTGGCAAAACTCAAATTCGTAAGACGCATAACCGAAAGCAAGTGAAATGAACACCTTTAACGAGGGCAAAAGAAGGGGGAGGCAATGCCTCCCCTTTTTCATTTCCTCTCGTGGGAGCGCATTGCATGCGCCCCTGCAAGTTTCGACAATCTAGTGAACTACATGTTCCTTAGTCGTGGCGGGGACCAAGCCGGCAAAGCCCGGTGCCAGTTTGCAGGAATTGATTTCGATCTTCTTCCAAACCTCGCCTTTGACATATGGTTCATCCTTAAGCCATGCATCAAGTTCGGCGCGTGACGGCCATTCCATTACCAACATCGATCCGATCATTTTGTCCTCATCGCTCAAAATTGCAGCCGCATAAAGCAACTGCCCCTTTTCTCTGAGCATGGCACAACCTGCCAGATGAGCTTCACGAGCAGCCATCCTCCGGCTCAACGCATCACTGTCGTCACCGTCGCGACCGATCAAAAGAAAATGCATAGTTCAACTCCCATCACTCTCTTGCGGGCGATGCATGGCATCGCCCATACAAATTCTGCTTACTACTTATCGAGAAGTTGATCGAGTGCTTTCAGCACGCGCTCATCATCCTTATCAAGGTCAAGAGCCTGACTAAATGCGACTTTTGCTTCGGTGGTCTGTCCATCGGCAAGATAGGCACGACCAAGATTGTAGAAGGCATTTTCGTAATCAGGTCTGAGCGAAATCGCAGCCTTATATTGTTCAATAGCAGCTTTATTGTCAGGCACCGCTGCCAGTGCGTTGCCGTATACGACACGGAAAACCGGGTGTTTGGCATCAAGCTGGGTCGATGTTTTGCCTTCTTCGACGGCTTCGCCGACTTTGCCCTGATCCAACAAAACAACAGAAAGATTCGAGTGAGCAAACGAAAGCGCAGGATCGAGTTTTAGAGCTTCGCGCAATTCCGTCTCTGCTTCTTTGTGCTTGTTATTCTGCCTGTATGCCCAACCCAGGTCATTATGCGCAATTGCACTCTTCGGGTCTTTTTCGACCGCCTTTTGAGCTGCCTCTATAGATGGTGCACCCTGGGCCCCTTTGGTCCAGTTACCGGCACGTCCATCTTCACCCTTCTTTTCAGCAGCCAGGGCCGAAGTTCCGGCAACCATCATAATTCCGCACGAAAGAAGGGCGGTAAAAGTTGAGCGACGCATGAATAGCCTCCCAAGGCGTGTGTCACGGATTTTCCTGATGCGGCCTAAATATCAGGCGGACCCATTATGGCCGTGACAATCAAGAAGAGTCCCGCCATAACGCCCATCAGGGCAAACAGGACGGATTCTATCAGATTCTTCGCTTCCAGAGATTGCTTGACGAAAATGAGCCCACCGCCCAGAAAGGTCAGACCCAGGACAAAACACATTATTCGGCTGGCTATATCCATGTTCGAGCTTGTCATCGCTGTTTACATTTCCTGCGTTCCTTCGCTGCCGGTCTTCTTGGGTTGCTTTGGCAAACTTATAAAAAGGAAAAAGGCTATAACACAAAGAATAATAGCTACCGCAATCAAAGTCGCATCCACAAAGAGCCTGTCTTTTGATTCTTGCTCGTGGCTGACAGGTGGCCTCTTCTTTACTTGAGAACCGGTCTGCGAAGCTTCAGCTCCGAGAGAACCGGCTGAAATCTGTGCTGGTTCCGGGGATCCGGAGGGAAAAGGACTTCCTGCATCGGCAGGAGCTGATGCTGCAGGCACCTCTCCATCAGAGGAAACAGGTGTGTCAGGACCGCCGGGCACATCTTTCGCCAGAGCCCCGGTCAAAGGCGCCAGGAAAACGAAAAGAAGCATGGACAGGGACAGGAAACCAGCCTCTAAGCGTTGACTGCCGGACCAGAGTCCCCTCATAACTGCTAGCGACCTCCGACACAAAGCGGTGTTGACCTTACGATTGTAGAACATTGTAGGGGAGCCGCATCAGGCTCCCTCACCGGGCGGTCACGGCATCGCCCCTACAAAGACGTTCTCTCTATGGAAACAGGCAGGCGTTTGCGACCCCAATTGCCTTTATTTTCTTCAAATACGCCTGGTATTACCTGGCTGCACCTTCCGCAGCGATTGCCTTTCATGCGATAAGTGCCAAGCTCGTACCAATCGCGCTTTATCAACAATTCCTTGCAGCTTGGACAGTAAGTACTCTGGCGCTTCGCGTCATTAACGTTGCCTGTATAGACGAACTTGATCCCGGCCTTCAGAGCCTGGTCGCGGGCTCTGCGCAGAGTTGCCTCCGGTGTGCTGGGCCGATGGTCGAGGCGAAAATCGGGATGAAAAGCCGTGAAGTGCACAGGCACGCCATCGCCGACATTGGTCAAGATCCAGTCGCACATCCGGTCTATTTCTACTTCTGCGTCGTTTTCTTCTGGGATCATCAAGTTGGTGATTTCGAACCAGACATTGGTTTCCTTTTTCAGCCAGACAAGAGTGTCCATCACAGGAGCAAGCTCCGCCAGGCAAAGACGCTTGTAAAACTCGCCGGTAAAAGCTTTCAGGTCGACATTCGCCGCGTCCATCACAGAATAGAATTCGGGGCGCGCCTCAGGCGTTATGTAGCCGGCGGTTACGGCAACAGCCTTCAAACCCACTTCATGACAGGCTTTCGCCGTATCGATAGCATACTCGGCCCAGATAACCGGGTCGTTATAAGTGAAGGCGACGCTTTTGCAACCCATCCGCAACGCCGCTTGGGCAATGTCTTCCGGACTTGCCACCTCACTGAGCTTTTCGATTTCGCGCGACTTGCTTATCGACCAGTTCTGACAAAACTGGCATCCCAGGTTGCATCCGGCGGTTCCAAAAGAAAGAAC
>JAYRNY010001177.1:0-2248 GCA_041911975.1 bacterium
GTGATTTTGCATGAGGACGATCCAGGCACGTACGATCGCGGTATCCCAACCAAAAAGCTGGTGCACCAGCTGTCGTCCACGACAGATCCCATTTTCAGCCAGATCGTCAGCGCCAATCGCATAATCGGCGGTTACACGATCAAAGATGGCGTAATCATTCCCAATTTCAATCACAGCGAGATTATTGAAGCTGTATTCAAGCGCACTCGCGTCACTGTTGGTCTGATGACGGCGGCAAAACTGCTGTCATCTATTGAGCCGGTGGTCCGCTATCATCGCGGCAGATTCCGGGGCGGAGAGGCGGCCGCAGGCACGCCGCGCCACGATCTCGGGCTGCAAACAAAAGAAGATGTGCTGCACAGACTGGTAGATATCTGGGCTACGGGCGAAGCCGCTGCCTCACTGGGCTTCGCGACGGCGCGCCTTTTCGACGAGCTCGCTCCTTTGGAAGCGGAGAAAAAGAAGATTTATCTGGAGCGAAACATCGGCAGAGGACGAGCGCAATTCAAAGCACAGCAAGCAAGCGAGAAAGAGGCACTTAAGCTTTTTGATCGGGCTCTTCCGGAGAGCGAGAAGCGACAACTGGAGGCCGACCCTCTCATTCAATTCGCCCTGAAAGACACGCTGGCCAATGTGCTGTGCCCGGCCACGAAGTTGTGGAATACCGGCCACGGTGCCAACATGCTGCGAGAAGCGGTGAGCATGATGGGTGGTTACGGCATCACCGAAGATTGTCCCGGCTTCCTGCCTTACAAATGGATCGATGCCCAGCTCGAAGCCACCTATGAAGGTCCTGAAGCGGTGCAGCGGCGCCAACTCTCATTGACGATGACCGATGAGCTTTTCCTGACTCAGTTCCGGCAGTGGATCGAAGAGATGAAGCAGCTGGCCATCCGGAAGCCAGGGACGGGGGCTTGCACGCTGACAACAGCGATGCAGCTCTGGCTATGGACATTGGAGCATTTGCAAGAGACGACGGAAGAAGGCAAGAAACTTTACTCCAGCAATCGTCAAGGAGTAGCATTTCCTCTCACTGATGCGCTTTGCTGGATGCTTGCTGTCCGCTATCAGATTCTTGATATTCTGGAGCTGGAAAGAAGCGGTCCGGAAAATTCAGCGATCTCCGAAGGTCTGCCCGGGCTGCTGCGCTTCCTCACAGACCTCTGCCACGTGCAGGCAGCCAATGCCGCCGGCGAGGTCGGGCGGATCTGCGCCGAGCTGGTCTACGGCTACATCCACCATCCATCCTGGACCAAGGACGGATGCCAGGCCCACACCTTGCTCGACGACCTGGAGGCTTTCGACAGCCCTGAGGCCAATAGAGACAATGACGCAACAGCGTCTAAACATACTTGTTCGTGTTTCGACGGTCTGGAAATTTTCAACAGGCTGCGTTTGAAACTCGACACATGCCTCACCGGCGCCCGCGTCGCCAAAGATCGCGCAGCCGAGGCCCTGACCACGGTTATGATTCCGGAGGCGCTAGACTATCCACTCTGAAGTGTTTGGCGTGTGAGTACAAAGGAAAATGTTAGATCAAAATCTCGCAAATATTGAGCGACAGTCCATGGACGTCGACATCGTCTGTGTCGGCTTCGGTCCGGCGATGGGCGGGTTCTTGACCACACTTTCTCGAGAGCTCGTCCACGAAGACGGCAGTCCCAAACTGGAAAGCTCGGTCGTGCCAGGATTGCCTCTGCAGATCATGTGCTACGAAAGAGCCGATGACATAGGCTTCGGCGTCTCCGGCGTCGTCACCAGAGCAAGGGCAATCCGGCAATCCATTTCAGATCTGGACCTGTCTCAAATCCCGACGGTGACACCGGTAAAACAAGAGAAGGTCGTCTATCTTCTAGATCCTATAGGCGCCAGTCGCCGTTCCCTGACGTTGAAAGCAGCTGACAAAGCCATTAGAGCAATCCATGCCACATTGCCGTTTGAAAGAGAGGCTCTGGTACTTCCCTACATCCCCTGGTTTCTGCGCAAGCACGACGGTCTGGTCATGTCGCTGGGACAGTTCAATCAATGGGTAGGCTCGCAATTGATGAGCGCGGGCACCGTACAGATCTGGCCGGGAACACCAGTAGCAGAGCCGCTTTACAATGAACAATCCGTCACCGGTGTGCGCCTAATTGATCAGGGCACCGACAAAAAGGGCAATCCTGAAGCAGCATTTATGCCCGGCATGAATATCAACGCCGGGCTGACGGTGGTCGGTGACGGTCCAGTTGGTCCGATAAGCCGGCAA